>CAZCYM010000008.1:0-1892 GCA_964502945.1 uncultured Candidatus Saccharibacteria bacterium | reverse complement strand
AGTTAACCCCCTTGAGGCATGACTGGCTTTATCTTTTGATCCACAGTAAGCTTCGGTTTCGGTTATTTTAGCTCTGACAATCTTACCGTTTACCCGGCGACACAAATACTTACCAAGAAGCTCTTTGGCTATAACAACAGTGTTCCTATTGAAAAATTTTCTGTTTAGTCTCATAATTAGGGATATGAATTCACAAGAACATGACAAATTAACGATTGATTCGGTAAAGAAGGTTTCACCTTCAGTCGTTAGTATTGTTATATCAAAACATCTGCCGAAAATTAAGAGCCTATACCCGGCTCCGTTTATGAATCCTTTTATGTTTGGCGACGTTGACCCTAACCAAACAGAAAAAGTTAAAGTTGGCGGAGGATCTGGTTTTATCGTCCACCCCGATGGTCTTCTTCTTACTAACAAACACGTAGTTTTTGATACTGATTCAGATTACACAATAATCACCACCGATGGCAGTGAATACGCTGGAAAAGTTGTTTCCACAGATCCGATAAATGATATTGCCGTGGTTAAAATAAACGCGAAAGGATTGCCCTCGGTTCGCTTGGGTAATTCTTCAAAACTAGAACCGGGTCAAACAGTAATTGCCATTGGCAATGCCCTTGGTCTTTTTTCCAATACGGTCTCGAAGGGTATAATCTCTGGTCTTTCTCGTAAAATCTCCGCTTCGCTTGGAACTGGTGGCCAAATGGAACATCTTCGAGGCGTCCTACAAACTGACGTTGCCATCAATCAAGGGAATTCCGGCGGCCCCCTCATTAATCTTGACGGTGAAGTAGTTGGTATAAATACTGCTATTATTTACGGCGCGCAAAATATCGGTTTTTCAATTCCGATTAACTGGGCAAAGCAAGATCTAGAAGACATTATTAAACACGGAAGAATCATTAAACCCTTTATTGGTCTTCAGTATGTGATGCTCAACAAGGCTCTACAGAAACAATATACTCTCTCAACTGACCATGGTGCTCTCGTTGTTCGCGATCATGTTCCTGATTCCATTGCTGTTGTGCCTAATTCACCCGCCCACAAAGCCGGCGTCATAGAAAACGATATCATCACTGCTCTAAATGGTGAAGAACTAACTGAGGAAAAAGATCTTCAGGACATGATCCAAAAATGCACCGTCGGCGATAATATAGAACTAAGGGTCATCCGTAAAAACCAAACTCTCAATCTCAAAACAAAACTCGTCGAGAGAAAATAGTAATTTTATGCTGAAAGCCCTCAAGTCGGCTACTACCCACAAACATTTTAAACACGTCTTTATTTACATGTCTGGCCTAGCCAGTATGATTTTATTTATTCCTTTTATCGAGAACGACTATACTCTTACGCTTATATACATTGCCTTTATTGTTGCGGCCTTTATCGATAAAAGGGATAAAGCAGATTATGTATTAATAACAATCGGTTTTTTTGGCCTCATGCTAGGAGAATATCTCTTTATACACATGGGGGTCGAGACATTTACTAGAACTACTTTGTTAGGAGTCATGCCTTTTTGGCTCCCGTTCTTGTGGGCATTTATCTTTCTCTCAATGAAACGAGCATTTTGGCTGATTATCAGATAGTTTTATGGCCCTAGGATATCTTCAAAATTTTCCAAATTATTTTGTCGGTATTCTTTTTACGACCTTATTATTTATTATAATAAGTGTTGAGCTACGGGTATTTAGTAAGCAGAGGCTTGCCGAGGGATTCAGCCATGATAGAAGATCCCTGATGTTCATACTAATGGGGGTAGTCCTATCCCTGTTCTCGCTCTTTTTATTTCCCTATTTGGGGATAGGGAAAATTAATACAAATTTTACCTATCTGGGCATATTTATAATGATGTGCGGTTTTATTTTGAGACAATGGTCAATTCAAATTTT
>CAZCYM010000007.1:15805-17085 GCA_964502945.1 uncultured Candidatus Saccharibacteria bacterium | reverse complement strand
CTGAGCCGCTTTGCGAACTTCCACCCTCACCGAAGAATAGAATTTTAAATCCATTCCTCCGGTGGTAGTTTCGGGATTACCAAACATAACACCAATTTTCATACGAAGTTGATTTATAAAAATAACGGTCGTTTTAGACTTAGCAACAATAGCGGTTAACTTACGTAGAGCATGAGACATGAGCCGAGCCTGAAGACCCATATGCTGTTGATCCATCTCACCCTCTATCTCCGCTCGGGGCGTAAGTGCCGCCACCGAATCAACCACAATTACATCAATACCCCCAGATTTAACCAGTGACTCAACAATGTCTAGGGCTTGTTCGCCAGTATCGGGCTGGGAGATAAGAAGCTGGTCAATCTTAACTCCAATCTTCTTTGCGTATTCAGGATCAAGGGCATGCTCAGCATCAACAAAAGCCGCCACTCCACCCTGCTTCTGAGCTTCGGCAACAACGTGAAGACATAGAGTTGTTTTGCCGGAACTTTCCGGTCCGTAGATTTCAATTATCCTCCCTCGCGGTATTCCGCCCACACCCAAAGCCAGATCAAGAGATAAAGATCCGGTAGGAATTACATCCACATCTACCTTGCCAACTTCTCCGAGTTTCATGATCGCCCCTTCGCCGTACTTCTCCTGAATCTCCTTGACCATCATTTCGACGTTTTTATTTTTCACCTCACCTGCCTTGCCAGCAGGCAGGTCAGTTTGTTTTTTGGCCATAATATTTCTTCGTCCCCTCCAGAACGAATTAGAACTAATGCTTTTATACTAATATTACTTTTTCTTTATTATTACAATGCCTAAATCTTTACAGATCTTTTTAGCCAATTCGTTTCGTATTTCGTTGTGTCTAGGAATGGTAGAAGTTTTTCTTTCCAGAGAATTAAAAAAGACACTATGTCTTGCGCCTTCTCTCACAAAAATACAGCCCTTTCCTATAATATATTTAATAAGATCGCGCCGTTTCATTTAAGCGAAAACGAGAAGGGCTCCCTAATTAAATTTCTTCCAAACTCTTTCTTGTTTAGTTCTTTATTAACCTCGACAATTAAAGAAAGAGCGTCTGCCAAGTTTTCTCGGCACTCTTTCAAGGTTTTGCCCTGAGTATTAACTCCCGGAATTTCCTCAATCCATCCAATATACCATTTACCACTTTTTTTATAAGAAGCAGTTAGTTTCATGTATATAATTTATCACTGCCAAATAAAAAAGCAAGTCATTAGACTTGCTTTTTGGAACCTATGATAAAATCCACTGCCTCCATAAGGCTAGCGGCT
>CAZCYM010000007.1:11666-15795 GCA_964502945.1 uncultured Candidatus Saccharibacteria bacterium | reverse complement strand
ATTCTGATTCTTTTAAAGTAGAATTATAAAAATGGTCGATCAAAACCACCTTACATCCAGCCGCTCGGCCGGTTTTCATATCTTGATCAGTATCACCGATCATCCATGATTGAGATAAATCTATCCCCCACTTGTCAGCCGCTGCCTGAAGCATTAACGAAGATGGTTTTTTAAACGGACAATTGTCTTCCCTCAGATGTCGACACATAAAAATATCGTCGAGACCAAGGGTATCTTTAACTCTGTTCTGAATCCTCTGCCAGATTTTTTCTTCCATATAGCCATGTTTAACATCGGGTTGATCGGTCACTAGTATTCTAAGAAATCCCTCATCTTTTAGTTTACTTACTGCCAAGTAGGCCTTGGCAGTAAACTTAAGCTCGTTTTCGAGAAATGGCGCCGTTATCTTTTTCACAAAATCTGGCCTATAAATTGACTCGATAACCGTTCCATCTCTATCTAGAAAAACTGCTCGCCGATTAAACATCTTCCCAGAACATAGCGGTACTTTATCCGGTCCAAAAATATCATCTTGATAAAACTTACAGCCGTGCTTAAATTGTTCTTTTGTCAATTTTCCAGTATCGGGAAAGTTGCCCGTATGACCAAGGGTTCTTTTGAGAAGCTCGGGAATCCAAATATGACAAAGGTTGTGATCGGCTTTACTGGCGACAATCTCCAGTTCGGCCCGCCAACGCTTAAGAGTATCCTCGGCATCGCTCAACTTAGCCATCATCCGCATAAGCTTAATATTCAAATCACCTTCCGATTCCATTAATCTCATCTCTGAATCATCAATATCTTCAACCCTACCAACACTCATGGGAACCCCTTAAAAATAAAAGTGCTACGAAAAGTGTAGCACCTGAAACAATAAAATCAAATCAAAAATATATCTTGATTAACAAGCCATCTTGGAAAATCTGGCCAAGCGTGAAATTTTACGCCAAAGAAGCAATCAAAAAGGGGTCTGACCCCTTTTTTTAACTTTCTGCTTCGGGAGTATCGGCATTAATCCCACCGGTTTCCTGCCTGCCGGCAGGCAGGTCCGTTCTGGCCAACATTGCCGGTTCCTGAGCCACTGTACCATCAGGACGAATATAGACCTCGCGAGGCTTAGCCCCATCACCGGCACCAATAATTCCATTTTCTTCAAGAATATCAAGCAATCGCGCCGCTCGAGCATAACCAACTTTCAAGCGACGTTGAAGTAAAGACGCTGAGGCCTTACCGGCTAAAACTACAACTTCTTTTGCATCGGCATATAATGCATCATCGGCACTATCTTCAGGATTAGATGTGTTTCCCCCAAAACTTCCAGTAGCATTAAAATCAACCTGCATCTCAACCTCAGAACTCATATCAAGCTCCTCGGCTTGAGTTCGTAAAAATTTAACGACATCTTTAACTTCTTTCTCGGTAACATTAGCGCCTTGCAAGCGACGGGGCTTGGCCACGTCTCCAGCCATAAAAAGCATATCTCCCTTGCCAAGTAATTTTTCCGCACCTGACATATCAAGAATAGTCCTTGAATCAACTTGGCTTGCCACCTGAAAGGCAATTCTAGCAGTTATATTCGCTTTTATTAAACCGGTAATGACTTCAACTGATGGTCTTTGGGTAGATAATATCAAGTGAATACCGACAGCTCGGGACATTTGGGCCAAACGGACAATTGCCGCTTCGACATCGCGTCCATAAGAAGCCATCAGGTCTGCCAACTCATCAATAACAATCACAATGAACGGCATCGCATTATTTTCCTCATTTCCCTTACTGTGTTTTTCGGCCAGTTTTGCATTATATGAAAATATGTCTTTCGAGGCAGACTTGGAAAGAGTGTCATATCGCCTATCCATTTCGCCAACTGCCCACTTCAAAGCTCCAAGCACTTTTTTATTATCGGTGATAACTGGAGTTATTAAATGAGGAATGTCATTATACAAAGTAAGCTCTACTCTTTTTGGATCGACAAGGATCAATTTAAGCATATCCGGCGAATGCTTATACAACATCGAGAGGAGGAGCGTATTAATAGAAACGGATTTACCCGTACCGGTAGCGCCGGCTACTAACAAGTGTGGCATTTTGTCTAAACCAGCAAACACCGGGCTACCGGAAACATCCCGGCCGATAGACAGCGGGAAAAAGAATTTTGATTTTTTATACTCTTCGCTCTCAAACATATCACGCAAACCGACAATAGAAACTTTCTTATTCGGCACCTCTATTCCGACTAGAGATTTACCGGGAATTGGCGCTTCGATCCTGATCGGATGAGCAGCTAGAGCCAATGACAGGTCGGAATTAAGAGTTGTGATCTTTGAAAGTTTAACACCAACAGCCGGACGCATCGTAAACTGAGTTACAGTTGGACCAACTGATACTTCACCCATTTCGACTTCAATTCCAAAATTGCCGAGAGTTCTCTTGATGATATTAGCACTGGCATTTATATCACCAGTTATTGCCTCATCTTGGTCACGGTGTAAAAGTTCAAGCGGCGGGAGAGTCCATTTGCCGTGCTTGAGGTGTTTTATAACAAATTCCCGATCGGTCATATCAACTTTGGCTACCTTTGCTTGCCCTGCCTGCCCCGAGCTTGGTCGAGGGGAGCCTGTCGAAGGGGTGGTATCGACAACCTCCCCGCCCCTTTTGACAACGATGTTATCGACTAGTGGCTTATCTTCATCTTCTTTCTTGATCAATTTATAAAATGGCAAATTAAGAGCGACCATCGTTGAAACAACCAGCATTGCCACCAAAATAACCCAAGAGGCGACGGGACCAACCGACTTTAAAAGGGGCAAGCCCAGAACAATGCCCAGATAACCGCCCTGATGAACTCTCTCGGTGAAATTAACTTCTCCGAAAATAAATAAAGCCGCCAATATGGAAAGTATAAATAATACAGTTCCGATAACTGCACTTAAATAAATTTTCCTAGATATAGATCTGATAAAAGCCGTGGCCAAAAAAACGAAAGCAAATGGCACAATAAAAAATCCCCAGCCAAAGAGAGCTTTAGAAAGGGAGTTAAAAAATTCACCGGCCGCCCCGGCTCTACCAAAAAAACTAAGAGTGCTTAAAACAGCAAAAATTATCGAAAGAACACCAAAAATGCTGTTTTTGGTTTCTTGAGAAATATCAAACATTGGCTCCCTCTCTCTAGCTGATTTTTTAGCTAATTTCTTATGTTTTTCCTTCTTTTTCATGGTATAAGCTTATTAAGTATATACTAAATAATTGTAAAATAAAAGGGGCCGTCCAATATTATACCATTAGGCACCCTCGGAGTCTCAATTGTCTCAGATAGCTAGTCCTCCCTTCGCTTTAATTTACTAAAAAACAAAAAAGGCGGGGAAAACCGCCTCGAACTACTTCAACAAATCAAGATTCCCGTCAATAGCGTTGAGAAATTGAGGAATAACAAAAATAAGAGCGATGAGCGGCAAAACGAGAAATACTACGCTAATTATCAGAGTCCACATAAAATACTTCCTCGTTTTTTCCGCCGATTTATAAACCGCGTCTATCTTTTGCTCCAGTTCCGCTAATTTTTTCAAAACTTCATCCATATCAGTATTGTACCACTTTAATTTTTATTTTATAAGTATTGCCATGTTTTAAGAGGCCGAGGTAAGAAGCCGTTGTCTCCTTTTTAGAACTCACCTTGAGCCGCTTAAACATTCTCCTCTTTGTCGTTGTCCTCAAAACCCTGTGATTAGGAAAATGAACCCAGCCCAGAAAGTCTACCCCCGAGGAGATGGTTTGAATAAATATCTTTTTGGGGTGCAATTCCAGCCCTAGCTCTTCAAAAAGAAAATCACCTATCTTGGGGAGTATATGCAAAAGCCAATCCCTATTCTCAGATAAAATTACAAAATCATCGGCATAGCGAATGTAATGCCTTGTTTTCAGCTTATGCTTCATGAATTGGTCAAATTCATTCATGTAGATGTTCACGAATAATTGGGAGGTTAAGTTTCCCAAGGGCAGCCCCCTGCCTAGATCTTTAGAAAAGCTGTATATTATTCGCTCGAGAAGCCAGATAATATCCATATCTGGAATATATTTACCTAAGATTTTTAATAGGATACGGTGATTAATATTCTCAAAGAACTTTTTA
>CAZCYM010000007.1:7739-11656 GCA_964502945.1 uncultured Candidatus Saccharibacteria bacterium | reverse complement strand
TAATATCGCATTTTAAAACCCAACAGATTTTGACGTTATTCTTATTGACTTTACGGAAGAAATACCTAAACCTATTTGACGCCTTATGAGTGCCCCTTCCTAATCTGCAAGAAAAAGAATCAGAGATAAATGTCTTATCGAAAGACAGATAGAGTATTCGATAGATTGCATGATGTAATAATCTATCTCGTACACTGGCTTTATGGATATCTCTCGGTTTAGGATCATTAATACTAAAAGCTTGATAATCTCTGTGCTTATAGGTATGATTGGCTAGATCGTAATGAAGAGATAATATATTATCCATTAAGTTTAGCGAGAGATCCTGGACATCCTTTCTACCTCGCTTGCCTTTTATAAATTCTTGCCAAGCTAAAAGCAAGTTATCTAAACTGATAATTTCTTCAAGGCTATGATTAAAAACAATCCTTCTATGCCCCCCCCCCCCCGGCACTACCTTGCCGATTATCCAAAAGTTGATTGTTATTTACAAGATTTGGCATGAGTATCTGCCTAGATTTTCGAAAGACCATCGGTATACGCTAGGTTTTAAAATTGATAAATTATTCGTTGAAATAATTGAGATTCTGCACCAAGCACAATATACTTCTTCATCTCAAAAACAGCAATATTTAATAAATGGTTCTTCCGTACTAGATACATTAAAATTTTTCCTCCAAATACTCTGGGAAATAGACGGCATTGAAAATAAAAAATATATCCATCTTTCTCAACATCTAGATGAGATAGGCAGAATGTTGGGCGGCTGGATAAAAGAAATAAATCTAAAAAACCAGACCCTCTTTTAAAAGAGGGTTAGAAACAAGCCAGTTGCGAGGACGCACGAGACGGTAGTTCGAGTTCCAGTCATTGTCGAGCCAGTTGAAGTTAAGTATCCACTGGTTACCGTTCCAGTTCAAGTAAGGAACGTTCCTGTTACCGTTCGAGTCCTGCCACTATGTGCAGAATACCATCTATGCCACCACCCATTGAATACTCTCTGGGCTGTATTTTATTTGGGATTTTTAAATCCTCCAGCATTCCGAACCAAGTAGCTTTATTTTTTTATAAATCTTTTCAGATTTAGGAATTGGATCGCCCAAAACTTTATAGTCGCAGGCCAATTAATCTACTATCCTAAAGACATTGTATCAAAAATAAAAAGAAAACGCCTGACAAGTTTAACAAACTTGTCAGGCGTTGAACACCAAGGAATCAAAGAACCAATGGTCCCAGGATCCGCTACTTACGAGGACGCAGGAGACGGCTGAAGGAGCGCCAGTCAGAGTCGAGCCAGCCGAAGTTAAGCATCCACCGGCGACCGCGCCAGTGCAAGCAAGGAACGTACCTGTTACCGCTCGAGACCTGCCATACGGTTCCCGGAAAGACCAAGCAGTATTTCTGAAGTTCGACTGGAATCTTGTCCTGATGTTCCAGAAGCCATTCGGCATCTTCTTGACCATAGTTAGCGTCCAGCTCGATGCGAACCCGACGAACCATCTCCTCGCCGTTGACGAAAGTCTCGCTCCCTTTCAGGAATGACACACCGTCTACGACGGAGTTCAGTCGGCGAGAGACGTTCTCCAAGAGAGTCCAGCCCTCTTTGTGCATGTCACGCTTGAAAGTGCCGGTCACGACTCCCTTCAACCACAGCTTGAATTCGTCGAACCGCTGACGACCCTTCTGACCAGAACACTGCTGACGCAATTCAGTGAGCGGTCCCTCAAACTCAGCGAGAGAGACTTCATGCAACATGACAACCTCCTAGGTTGTGCCAGCGGACCATCGGAATGACAGTCATAGCCAGAAATCACCTTTTTCGGGTAACTTTTGGCTATGACTGTTCGCAAGTAGGATATAAAGGTACCATTTAACTATTTTTTAATTATACTGTATTTTAACTAAAAAATCAAGCCCTTAAAAACCTATATTTTACCTCATTTCTCAACCTAAAAACCGCTTCTTGGCGGTTTTAAACAATACACGCGAGGATTATTCTACCAACTGGTGGAAGGATATTTTTTAGTTAGATTATAGCGAGAGCAATTTACTCTTCCTCAATGCTTCTCCCAAACCCAGTTCCGGCCGGAATGAGTCGGCCGATAATAACATTTTCTTTTAGACCGACGAGATTATCTTCCTTGCCAACAGTTGCGCTTTCAATAAGAATCTTGGCTGTTTCTTGGAACGAGGCCGCTGACAAGAAGCTATCCGTTGAGAGAGCAACTTTACTAATACCCATTATAAGCTGTTCGGCAGTTGCCTCTCTCTTTTTTTCAGCTTTGGCTTTTTCATTTTCTTCAATAAGGCGCCTCTTCTCAACAATATCGCCGACCAAAAGATCGGTATCTCCAGATTCTATGACCCTAACTCTGGCAAACATCTGTCGAGTAATAAGCTCAACGTGCTTATCGTTTATCGCATCACCAGTTGGGAAATAAATCGCTTGAACTTCTCTAATAACATATCGGGCAACTGAATTAATGTCATTTGTCAATCTAAATAATTCTTTCAAGTCAACATGGCCTTCGCTTAATTGCTGGCCACGAGAAATCATATCTCCAACCGACACCGAAACTACCATATTAGGTGATATTGCGTACTCTATCTCTTCACCTGTTTCGGATGAAATTACGGTCACCACTCGAGATTTTCCCTTATCTTCCACGGATTTAATCTTGCCGTCAATATCGGCTACTAGGGCCTTGAACTGCGGGGGTCTTGTTTCAAATATTTCTTCAACTCTAGGCAAACCCATGGTGATATCGGCTCCGCCAGCAACGCCTCCAGTATGAAACGTTCTCATCGTCAACTGAGTTCCCGGTTCTCCAATTGCTTGAGCCGTAACAATACCAACGGCTTCACCTAATTTAACCAATTTGTTCTTAGAAAGATCGTGCCCATAACATAACTGACAGACCCCGCGTAATGACTTGCACTTGATGAGAGATCTTATTTTAATTTCTTGTAACTTTAATTCATCGATTTTATAAGAAGCTTCTTTGTCGATTATCTTGCCCTTTTTGACTATGACATTACCTTCTTCATCGGCCAGATCATCGATAACCACTCTTCCTCTTGCTCGCCTGCCCAATGTTTCTCCCCCGAATTTGCCGTCTTCAGCATAAAGAGTATAGCCCTCCTTTTCTTTACAATCTTCTTCGCTAATAACAACATCAACTAAGCGTCTAGTTAAATAACCGGCAGTTGCCGTTCTTAGGGCGGTATCGACCAGACCCTTTCTAGCCCCGTGAGTAGAAATGAAATACTCGAGAGGAGCTAATCCTTCTTTGAAGGAATCTTTTACCGGAAGTTCGATTAGTTCTCCGGCTGGATTAGCAAAAATACCTCTCATACCCATCATCTGATCCAAGACAGACCAGTTTCCTCTGGATTTAGAATCAACCATCATAAAGGCCGGGTCACTCGGACCAAATTGTTTTTTGACAAGACCAGAAAGCTTTAACTTGGCTTCATTCCATATTTCTATCGCTTTTGATTTACGCTCGTAATCTGTAAGCAAACCGTCATCGTAAAGACCCCTATTCGCTTCGATCATCTTATCGGCTTCAAGAATAATTCCATGTTTTTCTGATGGCAAACGCAAATCATCCATACCCCAAGATACTCCAGAAATAGTTGCGTAATAAAAGCCGAGATCCTTTATCTTGTTCAAAAACTCTACGGTAATGGTCTCTCCGAGCTCGTCCCAAATATCGGCTTCAATTTTCTTTAAATCTGGCTTATTAAGCAACCGATTGATATATTTATATCCTTTGGGCAAGGCCTTATTAAAAATTATTCTACCAGCGGTGGTTTCTATTAAACCCCTCTTGGCCTTATCGCTGTCGGGATCGGGTATTTTAATCTTTGATCTAAGATCAATGGCATCATTTTCATATGCCTTTTGACAAAGA
>CAZCYM010000007.1:5871-7729 GCA_964502945.1 uncultured Candidatus Saccharibacteria bacterium | reverse complement strand
CTCATAGCGAGAAGAGAATATTTTACCTTCTCCCTTGGCCCCATCAGCCAAGCTTGTAAGATAATAGCAACCGAAAGAAATATCGTGACTAGGTATAGCAACCGGATCACCAGTAGCGGGTTTCAAGATTCCATGACTGGCAAGCATAAGTTCTCTTGCCTCTTTTTGAGCTTTGTCGGTAAGAGGAAGATGGACAGCCATTTGATCTCCGTCAAAATCAGCATTAAAAGCAAAAACTGGCATAGCTGGAATTGTAATTGCTTTTCCCTCTATCAACATCGGTTTAAAGGCCTGAACTGAAAGACGGTGCAACGTCGGAGCTCGGTTAAGTAAAACCAGTTTTTCCTTGATCGCTTCTTCGAGTGCCGCCCAAACATCAGGAGTCTCCTGATCTATAAGACGATTAGCCGATTTAATATTGTGAGCAAGCTCTTTTCTAATAAGTATTCCGATAACAAATGGTTTAAACAATTCGAGAGCCATGCGCTTGGGCAAACCACACTCATCAATCCCAAGTTTTGGACCGATCACGATAACGCTTCGTCCCGAATAATCAACTCTCTTTCCGAGTAAATTCTGCCTAAATCTTCCCTGTTTTCCTTTAAGCATATCGGCCAGAGATTTTAACACCCTCTTTTGGCCAGTTGAGGCAGCAGTGGTAACCTGACCCCTTCTCATTGAGTTATCAATAAGAGCATCGATTGCTTCCTGAAGCATTCTTTTTTCATTCTTGGTTATAACTTCCGGAGCTTTTAATTCAAGCAAATGCTTTAAACGATTATTTCTATTTATAACTCTGCGATAGAGATCGTTCAGATCGGAAGTGGAGTAACGACCGCCATCAAGAGGTACCATTGGCCGCAAAGCTGGCGGCATAACTGGAAGAGCAGTTATTATCATCCATTCCGGCCTGATACCAGAACGCAACATGCTCTTTAAAAATTTTAGACGTCTTGAAACTTTTTTCTGCTCTAAAGGGTTAGTCTCATTTTTGACGGAGCTTTCCAAACCAGCAATAACTTCTTCTAGCTTAACCTCTTCTAAAAGACGCTTGACCCCCTCTGCTCCGATACCGGCTTCAAAAACCTCTCCATATTTAATAGACAAGTCACGGAAATCAAGCTCTGATAGAATTTGATACTTTCTTAGATTCTTTAAATTATTTCTTTCTCTTTCTTTTAAGTCTCTTAGAGATTCTTGTTCAGTTTCGTTCTTGGCATTCTTCATCTTAGACTTGAACTCCGACTCTACTCTTTTCATAGCTTCGGCCTTAAGATCTTCATTAACCTTCATAACAATATAGCCGGCGAAATAAATAACTCGCTCCAGCTCAGTCAATGATACGCCTAGAACAGTAGCTATTTTTGACGGAACTCCTCGGAGAAACCAAATGTGGGCCACCGGTGTAGCTAATTTAATATGGCCCATGCGTTCTCGCCTAACTATTGAGCGTGTAACCTCAACGCCGCATCGATCACAAATGATTCCCTTGTATCTTATTCTCTTGTATTTTCCGCAATAACACTCCCAATCTTTTGTGGGTCCAAAAATAGCTTCTGAGAACAACCCCTCTCGTTCAGGTTTCTGAGTCCGATAATTTATCGTCTCTGGCTTTGTTACCTCACCATAAGACCACGACAAAATGTCTTCGGGAGAAGCGATCTTTAGTTTTATTGAAGCAAAATCCATATTTAAATATTTAAATATGTTGAATTAATTGAACTAACGTTCAATTAATTCAACATTCAACCCCAGTCCTTTAATTTCGGAAATTAAAACCTTAAATGACTCTGGCAAATGTGGCGCTCTTATTTCTTCGCCGTTAACAATTGACTCATAAGTCTTAGCCCGTCCCAAA
>CAZCYM010000007.1:2187-5861 GCA_964502945.1 uncultured Candidatus Saccharibacteria bacterium | reverse complement strand
TCTTGCAAGGTATGAGCCGCCCCATAACCTTCAAGGGCCCAAACTTCCATCTCTCCAAACCTTTGGCCTCCAAACTGAGCTTTTCCTCCTAACGGTTGCTGGGTTATTAAGGAATAAGGACCAACGGAACGCATATGAAGCTTCTCCTCAACCATGTGAATTAGTTTTAAGAAGTAAGTAATACCAACGGTACATTTTTGGGCAAAGGGCAGACCGGTCTTACCATCATAGAGTTGCATTTTACCATCTTCTGGATATCCGGCCTTCTTTAATTCTTCTTTTACTGTTGCCTCCACCGGACTAGCCATTGAAGGGGCGGAAACTTTGTAGCCTAGTTTTTTAGCGGCAATACCAAGGTGAGATTCGAGAACCTGACCAATATTCATACGGGATATAATTCCTAATGGGCTTAAAACAATATCAACCGGGGTGCCATCAGCCAAGAAAGGCATATCTTCTTCGGGTAAAATAACGGAGATAACGCCCTTATTTCCATGACGTCCAGCGAGCTTGTCTCCAACTTGAACCTTTCTTAGTTCAGCAACAGATACCTGGATTCTCTTCATGACTCCGGCGTCCAGCTTGTCGCCCTCTTCTCGAGAGAAAACTTTTACCCCAACAACTCTTCCTTCTTTACCATGATCTAGGCGCAACGAGGAATCTTTAACATCTCTTGATTTCTCTCCAAAAATTGCTCTCAAAAGTCTTTCTTCGGCAGTAAGATCGCTTTCCCCTTTTGGAGAAATTTTACCAACTAAAATATCCTGGCTTCTGACCTCGGCACCTATTCTGACTACACCCTCTGGATCAAGATCATTTAATCGTTCCATGGCTACATTTGGAATATCATAAGTTGTAATCTCCGGTCCAAGCTTAGTTTCCCTAACATCCGTAGAATAATCCTCTATGTGGATTGAAGAATAAACATCCTCTTTCACTAGCTTTTCCGAAATAACAATTGCATCCTCAAAATTACAACCCTCAAAAGACATGAAGGAAACAATAATATTTCTCCCCAGGGCTAACTCTCCTCCTTCAGTAGATGGTCCATCAGCAAGTACTTGTCCTCTCTTTACTTTGTCTCCCTTTACTACAATCGGGCGCTGATTTAAGCAAGTAAAGGCATTGGAACGGGCAAACTTGAGTAGCTCAAATTTTATTTCTTTGCCCTTGTCTGTTTTTAAAATAATGTGAGCGGCATCAACTTCTTTTACTATTCCGGCCTCAGGAGCAATCACCATTAATCCGGAGTCAACTGCAACTTTTGCCTCAAGACCCGTACCAACATACGGAGACTCCGGCTTTATTAACGGTACAGCCTGACGTTGCATGTTCGATCCCATCAAAGCTCTATTAGCGTCGTCATGCTCAAGAAAAGGAATAAGAGAAGGAGCAACCGCAAATTGCTGTCTCGGAGAAACATCAATGTAGTTAATTTTTGAGGGTTCAGCAGTACCTGGCTCACCCTTTATACGACACATGATCTTGTCACTGATAAAGTGATTATTTTTATCTATCTGAACTCCGGCTTGAGCGATAACATATCGTTCCTCCTCAACCGCATCCATATAAACAACCTCGTCTGTAACTTTACTGTTAGTTACCTTTTGATAAGGAGTGAGAATAAATCCAAGTGGTGAGATTTTAGCAAACAGAGCTAAGTGACCAACGAGACCGATATTCGGACCTTCCGGAGTCTCAATAGGGCATATCCTGCCGTAGTGAGAAGGATGGACGTCGCGAACTTCAAAACTAGCTCTCTCTCTTTGTAACCCGCCCGGACCCAAAGCTGAAAGACGTCTTTTGTGTTCCAGCTCGGACAAAGGATTATGCTGGTCCATAAACTGTGATAGTTGACCAGAGGAAAAGAATTCTTTAACCGCAGCTACAAAGGGTCTCGAATTGATAAGCTGTGAGGGCATGACCGTAGCCAAATCTGAAGTACTCATACGATCTTTAATATTTCTTTCCATCCTAGAAAACGCTATTCTCAATCTATCTTGAAGAAGTTCTCCAAGAGTTTTAACCCTTCTATTTCCTAAATGGTCTATGTTGTCTTGCTCTGAACTGGGATCATTGTTCAGTCTGATTATTTCTTTTAAAACGAGAACTATATCTTCCGGTCGAAGAACTCGATTGTTTTCATTTTCAATATCAAGGTTCTCACTAAAACGCTTATTCATCCTAAATCTCCCAACTCTAGATAGATCATATCGGGAAAAATTCTTAAACATATTATGTATCATCTGCTTAGCATTGTCCGGCGTAGCTGGATCACCAGGTCTTATCCTCTTGTATAACTCGATGAGCCCCTCCTCCTCATTAGAAGAGGGATCCTGCAAGATAGTGGCAAGAATATATTTAGTATTAGGGTCAGTATCAACATCTTGAAAAAGTTTTTTTATTTCTTCGTCCTTGGTAATGCCAAAAGCCCGCAAGAGTGCGGTTGCAGCAATTTTTCTTTTTCTATCAATCCTTACGGAGATAACGCCATTATTTTCAGTTTCAAACTCAAGCCATGCCCCTCGAGATGGTATAAGTTTAGCCCCGAAAAGTTTTTTGTATCTGCCCGAACGAGAAAGAGAGAAAAATACACCAGGACTTCTGATAAGCTGAGATATAACTACCCGTTCAACACCATTTACAATAAAGGTACCTCGCGGAGTCATCAAAGGAAAATCAGCCAAAAATAATTCTTGCTCCTGATATTTTCCGCTTCTTTTATTTTTTAACCCGACTTTTATCTTTAGCGGGGCTTCATAGGTGACGTTTTTCCCTATTGATGTTCGTTCATTATATTTGGGCTCATCAAGCTTGTAGTCAACAAAGCTTAACTCAAGTTCTTTTCCAGTCCAATCTGCTATCGGAGAAACATCCTTGAGAAGTTCCTTAAATCCGAAATCCCAAAACCATTGATATGAGTCTAGCTGAACCTGCACTAAGCTAGGCGCCTCATAAACATCGGGGGCATATTTTGAAAATATTCTACGATTCATTTAGTAAAAATTAGGGGCGATTAATTTTAGACACAAAAGAAAACTCCTCCGAATGGGTTTTTACGGCTAAAAATGATATTAAAATTTAATTAAAAAATCCAGCCAAAGTCGGATTTAAATTATCAGGCACTTTCTAAGATTTCTGAGAAAGTGCCTGATTACTCAAACCCCCAAACCAACCTTGATAGTCTTAAGAATCATATTGGAGATGGCTTCATCCTTCAATTTTGCAGGTATTTCCAAGCTTTTCAAGGACAATCTACCTATTTTATTCCTAGACAGAATCTTGTCAATAGCTCTTATCAACAGTGTATCAAGGTTACGGCTTATCGTCAAGTCTTCGCGATCGAGATGCTTATTGCCCCGCTTAAGTTGGACTGTCAAATTATCTTGGTTTTGTATGCTAAGAATTAATTTCATATTACTACTAATTTACGAATCAATGCGAATGTACAAATTTTCAGAAAGTCTTATTCGTATATTCGTAAAAATTAGTAAATTCGTAGTTTATCCGTAACGTTTTATGCTCTGCAATATCCCCAATCCGGCCATTATAGAAACAAGATTGCTACCGCCTGAACTTAAAAATGGAAACGGAAGACCCGTTATCGGAAGAAGTCCGACATTTACACTAACACTAACAAAAACATGAAAAAAAATAAATACTGCCATCCCAAT
>CAZCYM010000007.1:0-2177 GCA_964502945.1 uncultured Candidatus Saccharibacteria bacterium | reverse complement strand
AGAGAAAGACTGCCTGTCAAAGTTAAAATAATTTGCCGAAATTAGTTCCAGCTGATACTCCAATAGAAATGATTCTGCTAACTAAAAGTAGTACCGTACCAAGCAGGGCAATTCCTCCGATAAATCCAAACTGCTCGATAAAGGCAGCAAAAATAAAATCATTATGAGGCTCCGGCAAAAAACCGAGATTAACCTGAGAACCGCCGCCCAATCCACTGCCGAACCAGAAACCTGAACCTATGGCAACTTTTGACTGAATCAGGTTATAGCCGCTACCCAGAGGGTCACTGTCTTGATCTAAAAAAGAGACCACCCTGCTTTTTTGATAAGGTTTAAGAACAAAACTCCACGATCCAACAGCTATAACTGAAACTATAAGTAAAAGAGTGATAATATGTTTTTTATTAATACCGGCCGCCAGTAAAAGACTGGCCCATATCAAACCAAGAACTATCGTTGAGCCTAAGTCTGGCTGATTTACTATAAGCAGAGCCGGAATAATAAAATATAAACCCGAAGCCACAATATGTCTGAACTGATAAATATGAATATGTTTTTGAGAAAAGTATTTAGCCATCAAAATAATAAGAAAAAGTTTCGTAAGCTCGGCCGGTTCGAATGTCAGATCACCAAAAATCAGCCATGAATTAGTCCCCCGTATTGAGCGGGAGTAAAAAGTTAAACCGAGAAGAATTAATGAGAAAACATATAAAAATAAAACCGGCAAGGAATGGTTTTTAAGATATCGATAGTTAAAGAAGGAGAGGAGGGTCATGATTGTAAAGCCAACGAACACAAACACGACCTGCTTAACAAACAGTGATCCTCCTTTATTGTCTATTCCATACATATTGATCAAACCCGCTATTGATATCGCAAAGACAGCAAAAAACAATAGCACATCAATGCTCTTAAAATAGGAGCGGACACTTCTTGGAAATTTAGCCATAAGCAAAAACATACTCTAACCCAAAGAATATACCACAATACCAATTATAACCCGATTAGTATTGTTGAAATTTACGTATGTCCGAACCGTAGGCTTTTATAAAGTTGGAATTATCGAAAAGGTTAGTTGAGGAATGGGCCTCTATTTTATAAACTAGTCCATTAATCCTAAAAGGCCAGACAACTTTGAAAGCACGCTCGGTTCGAGCGACAAATGTTCTGATATCAGACCTATTTACAGCTATAATATCACCTTGAGAATTGTACATAACTACATCAATATCAACCATTTCAAAATCAAAATCAGAATCATTGAGGATATTAACATCCAGAGCCGTTCCGCCACCAGATAAACTAGTATATTTTTGAGCCTTAACAATTAAGTTCATCCCCTCAATAGAATCAAGTTCCTGCCAAGTGGCACTCTTAATTTTAAAATCTATTCTCTGGACATTTTTTTCTGTTGTAATGTGAGTAAGGACAAGATATTTTGTTTGGCCGGGAAGTATATAAAATACTCCTTCTTCTTTATCTAATTCATTGTCATCACCATTAAAAAGTATAAGCTCATATTCAACCTCGGAAGCGCCAAACTGTTGGTGTGGATTTTTTATCTGGGCCACAAAATCGTAATCATTCTCCCCCGCCTCTATTAACTTAGTCGATATTACCCGAGGTGGATCTAAGTCCAGCTCACAGTATTTACCACAAACAGAGAGACCACAATCAACCCCCTCTTCTTCACCGTTCATAATGCCATCGGTGCAACTTGGAGCCGGGGTTGTTGCTCTTTTTAAACCCAAGCCAGTCAAACTGAAAACAGCCAGGAAAATCCCTCCAATTATGAGTCGGCGCAGTAAACGGGAAGACAAGACCATGTATTAAGTATATCGTATTATGTATTAAGGGTAAATAAAAAGGCCCGCCATAGGCGGGCAGGGTTTTAGGCCCCTTGAGTAGAGAATTAATCAACTCAAGATCTACTTTGTTTTAGCGCTCTCTTATGGTTTGATAAACCCAATAAATTAAAAAATGAACTTGCTACAATTAACGCTATTGCTAAAGCCATCCATTTTGCATGCCCAACCCATCCGCCAACTAATGATGTGGCCGAAATAACAACGATGATTCCGTTCTGCCACATAAAGAAATCATACCAACCCTCCAGTGTTTGAGTAAATAGATCGCCTGTATTATATCGAACGAAACGAGTAATCCCAAGCTGATTA
>CAZCYM010000006.1:13789-17796 GCA_964502945.1 uncultured Candidatus Saccharibacteria bacterium | reverse complement strand
GGCGGTGGCGAAAAAAGCGAGGGCAGGGCGGGAATTCATTTTCCCCACACCCCTTTTTCTTCCCGCCTTGCCCGAGCGCATTTTAGAAGCGTTAGGCCGCGCTACGCGCGGTTTTCTGTCTGTTTTTAGAAATTTTTGTTAAAATAGGTTCGAGCCTTGTTGTAAATATACTCCAGAATCAAAAAGCTCTAGAATTCTAGAGCTTTTTGATTGCGGAGCCGACCCCGGGACTTGAACCCGGAACCCTTCGCTTACGATGCGAATGCTCTACCATTGAGCTAGGTCGGCAAATTTGAGCAGGTCGTCCAGAATACTGGGCGAGCCTCACTCATTTTGTCTAACAAAATGAGCGGGTGAAGGGAATTGGACCCTCGTCTCAACC
Organism: uncultured Candidatus Saccharibacteria bacterium; assembly: GCA_964502945.1. Taxonomy (GTDB): domain Bacteria; phylum Patescibacteriota; class Minisyncoccia; order 2-02-FULL-40-12; family GWA2-44-9; genus 2-01-FULL-39-28. The sequence goes on along the minus strand of CAZCYM010000006.1, from coordinate 17,414 downwards.
TTGGGAAGGTCGCGTTCTACCATTGAACCACACCCGCGTACTTAATTTTCTATTAGATAATACCACCACTTTATGTAATTGGGGGGGGGTTCATTTTTAAGATTTTCAGATGAAAAACTGGCTTTGGCACTGTTATCTGGATAGATAAAAACTACTTCTTCGTCTTGGGCTTTATAATTTAGTTTAATTCTCGCTTGGCGTTCAATAAATGATGGGTTTGACATATAGACGATAAACTTCTCGATAAGACTATTACTTTTTTCTAAATTGCTTATTTTTACTCCGAGTTCTTCGGCTTCCTTATTGACTATATTCTCATGTAGTTTAATCTTAATAAAAGACAGGGCGAGCCAACCAATCACCAAGATCATCATAACCATAAACCATTTTGATTTAAAAATTCTCATAAATGTTTACTAACAAAAAAATCTTACGTATCTTCACTATAACTGTCGCCATCATCACCGCTCTCAGTATGGTAGCATTTCTCTTTATTCCGTTCTTATAATTTTACCGCTTTAGCCCCTCGATTAAAACTCGGGATTTCCGCTAACGCTTCAACATCTTTAAGAAAACCTCTTGGGTTAAATTGACTTTACCCGACTCTTCCATCTTCTTCTTGCCCTTCTTCTGTTTTTCAAGTAACTTCTTTTTTCTGGTGATATCTCCGCCATACAAATATCCAGTAACGTCCTTTCGTCGAGCTCTTATCGTTTCCCTAGCAATTATTTTACCGCCTATTGCCGCCTGTATCGCGACTTGAAACCACTGAGACGGAACTATTTCCTTTAACTTAAGAACCATTTCTCGACCCTCGTACTGGGCTCTTGCTCTTGGAACAATCCTAGAAAATGGCTCCACCATATCTTCAGCCAAAAAAATATCAAGCCTAACCAAGTCAGCTACTTCCGTTCCTGCCAATTCGTAACTCATCGAAGCATAGCCGGATGAAACACTTTTTAGCTTATCGTAAAAATCAGTTACAATTTCTGCTAATGGTACTTTGTATTTTAATATGACCGTATCTTTACCCAAATAGCCGGTAGAAATATATGTATTTCGAAAATGTGAAATCAAATCCATAATACTGCCGAGATAGCTAGATGGACTGATTATTTCAATATTAACAACCGGCTCGGCAATATTCTCGATGCGCGATGGATCGGGTAAAAAAGCCGCTGAGCGTATTTTCACCTCTTCGTTACTCTTTAACTTAACTGAATACTCAACTGACGGCGTAGATATGATAAGATTAAGACCAAATTCTCTTTTAAGACGCTCGGAAATTATTTCAACATGAAGCATCCCTAAAAATCCCAACCTAAATCCCCTGCCCAAACCGGCCGATGATTCCGGCTCATAAATAAGCGAGGCGTCGGTTAACTTTAATTTTCCAAGCGCGTCCCTTAAATCATCGTAATCGTCGGCATTCTCTGGAAAAAAACTCGCAAATACCATTGGTTTTGGCTCCTTATAGCCATCGAGTGGTCTAAACTCTAAATTCGAAATTCGAAATTCGAAATTAGTAATCGTATCTCCTACTCTTATCTGTCCCGGATCTTTAAGACCTGTGGCAATATATCCTATTTCTCCGGCCGAGATGGAATCAGAAACTTTTAATGTCGGAAGAAAATAACCAACTTCAATAACGTCCGCTTTTGCTCCAGTGGCATAAGTCGTTATTTTTTCTTCCCGTTTCAGAGACCCACTAAAAACTCTGACATAAGCGATCACGCCCTTATAGGCATCAAAGCTTGAGTCAAAAATAAGACACTTGAGCTGTTCATCAAATTCAACCCCGGGGGAAGGGATATCCTCTATTACTCTCTTCAACACACTCTCCACATTAACTCCATTCTTGGCCGAAATTTCAAGTATCTCTTCCTCTTCTACGGACAGCAGATTAGACAGCTCTTCTTTAATTTGAGCCGTCCGAGCATTTGGTAGATCTATTTTATTTATAACCGGTATTATTTTTAATCCCTGACCTTGAGCAAGATTCAAATTAGCCAACGTCTGAGCTTGAATACCCTTTGAAGCATCCACCAATAAAATAGCTCCCTCAACAGCCGCCAGAGAACGGGAAACTTCATACGAGAAATCAACATGACCGGGAGTATCAATCAGATTCAGAACAAATTCTTGTTCTGAATCTGAATTTCGAATTTCGAATTTAGAATTTAGAATTTCCGGATGCTTTGGCCGCCAAAGCATCCGGACCGGCTGAAGCTTTATCGTAATCCCCCGCTCCCTCTCAAGCTCCATTTGGTCAAGATATTGTTCTTGCATTTTTCTTTTCTCGATCGTCCCTGTTAACTCTAAAAATCGATCCGCCAAAGTACTTTTGCCATGATCCACATGAGCCACTATTACAAAGTTTCTAATATTGTTTCTGTTATATTGTTCCATTTTTGATTATCATATTATGCGACTATAAGTTACGATGGGCACCATCGTAACATCGTAACATCGTAACCCATCAAAGAATCGTAAAACACATCCTACCGGTTTAGTTAGCATAGTTAACCTCAATAACCAAGAGGTAAGAACTCTTCTTTTTTCTTCCGACACTGGTCACAAAAGCCAAAATGCCTGTCTCCTTCTTTTAACAAATCCGGGCTGATATTATCAGGATCAACTGCTGAGTTACGAATAAAGCCCTCGGTCAGATGAAGACCTTCGTAAATTCTGACAACATCGTTTACTCCCGCTTTTTCTTTTATTGATAATTTCATTTTAAATTATTTAAATTCTATATTTACTTCAAAGTCGCTTTTGACGATATTATCAAAAACATAAGTTTCCCCAATTTGATTCATGGTTGGTGTTATTCCTTTAATATCAAAGTGGTCTGGTTTAGCGATTTGATAAACTAAATTCTTCCAATCAAGTCCCGGCTGTTTTTGAAAATAGAAACTATATTCATCTCTCTCGAAAGGAACAGAATATTCGAATTCGACAGTTTTAGTTTCGCCCGGCTCCGTAATCATCCAGAAACCGATACCCACCTTTCCAGATTCTTCAAATTTATCTACTCCCATAGATTTATCAGCGAAAAAGGTAGATTCAAAAACAACAAGATCGCGGTCTTTCTCAAAATCTGGCTGTAGCAAATAGTTAATGAGTGGCTTAAAATTAGTTACATCATTGCCAGAAATACTTAAAAACTCTCCGTTTTTAGGAATTAGTACTCTTACATATGCCGGATTCTGACGATTGTAAAAACCATGTTCATGATCTCCTCCTTTATGATTGCGGATTATTGTAACTTTATGGATAACTTCGCCATCTTCAAATCTACTATCCACCTTAATCGATGAATCGGTCACCGCATCTGTCTTTGAACCCTTAATATTGGACAAATTAACCATTAAATAATCGTCGTCAGTATTCTTTATCTCTCCGCCAAACCCCTCGGTAACCGTAAAATTTTCTAAATCTTCTTCGCTAAAATATAGCAAAATGTCTTTCTCCTCAAGACCGGTCATTAAAACATTAAATATATTCGTCCATTTTTCCGAATCAGCAGAATACAATTTTTCAAGAAAACGAGGACCAAAATCAAGCACCACTTTTTTAGGCTGAATCCGATTATCGCCATATTCAACCTCTTCCTGAATACTTT
>CAZCYM010000006.1:0-13779 GCA_964502945.1 uncultured Candidatus Saccharibacteria bacterium | reverse complement strand
CGTCAAATTTAAACCATACTCTGGCATCTCGACCGAACCAACGACCCTCAGTATATTAGAAACAATGTCAGGATTAAGGGCTATCACCCCATCAACCTTATACCCCGCTTCCTGAACAAAAAAAGACATCGCTTTTCTAGCTGAAGTCGGAAAATCCGCGAACCAAGCCGAATCTCGAAGTCCCCAAGTTGGAGTAATGTGCTGGAGTTGTTTTGGTGGAATTATATTTTTCTTCAGCTGGCCATCAAGGTTATAAACATCATCGACAAAAAAATCAGCCAATCCCCCGCCAGAGAAAGAAACTACTCCATAGGTACCGGGAAAACCGCCAGTCGGCCTTAGCTCGCTTGAATTTTCAAAAAGCAACAAATATTTTTTGGGCTCATCGATCCCGATAATCCCCTCGAAAAAATCAGTATACCGGATGGCATGATCAAGATATTCTTCAAGAAGTGGTACCTTGTCCTTAAAACTATTAAATTTTTGTTCCTTGTCTTTCGGTAAAATTGATCCATCAATATCGGATATCAATGCCTTTGCTTTTTGAAGATTTTTAGCAGATAACAAGAGAGCATTCTTTAGACTATTCACTATTTTTAACGGTTTGATCCTATCCGCATCAGTCGGGTTTAAAATTAAACCGGTCCTAGAAAGTAAATCTACCGCTTCGGCCATCGCTTGCCCCGACTGAGCAATAAGCTTGCCGGCCTCAACTAAATTTTTTGCCGCTATTATTTTGTCGGCCCCACCTGCGGTAAGCGTGTCAAATCCGGGTAGTTCAGAAAAAATACCAGCCAAACCAGCCCCCATAAAACTCATTGTCTGACTAATCTTAGAAAAATCTTGGTAAGATTTATCGAAGTTATCTGCCGCTTTTGAAAAATTAAAATTTTTAAAGCTCTTCCCCGCCTCTTCAAGACTGTTAAAAGCTAAACTACCATCCTTGAGTAGTTCATTTTTCAGAGTAAAGCCATAAATGGAAACACCGATCACGATAAAACCAATAAACCAAAACTTAATCCGGCGTTTTTTAATTGGCTCGGCAAAATTAAGAGATTGGGCTGTCTTTACTATGGGTTCATTTTTGTAGAAGGATATTATTTCTTCTTCGACGATTCTGGCTTTGACTTCGTTGTTTGACACTACTGGTGTTACTACTGGCCTAGCTATGGCTAACGGAACCGATCTATAGCTTGATATCGCCCTGACCACTTTAGGCGAGATTGGTTCTCGTATTTTCTCGATTACTTGTTTTATCTCCGAATCATAGTCAGTAACGATGGGCACCATCGTAAGCTTACGATGGTGCCCATCGTTACATTTCGTATTTAGAATCGGCTTGTATCTTGGCTTGGATATTTTCGAAGAAGAAACAAGTTGAATTCCTATATCGCCAAAATCGGCTAGTGTATCTTCCCGATTATTTAGCGTCGCCTCGACATCCCGCCTTGCTTCTTCGCCTAAATCTTCTTCCAAAATCTTAGTTACCAAATCTTCAACCCCACTTCCAGGCAAGACCTGTACAGGTCTTGCCTGGAAGTCTACAAATTCCTTGCGTTTTACTGCAGGAATTATATCTAACATCGGTTTTTTATTTTTCAATGTTATCATTAAATTAAATCATACGATGGGCACCATCGCATATGCGATGGTGCCCATCGTATTAGTACTTGACGCCGGTTTCTGTAGTAGTCCCCGTATTCAACAATTTATTTGATATTGGATCATACAATATCGCCTTCGCCGCTCCCTTAAATAGTAACAATTTATCTCCCTCTTTGGCATCTTTAAAAAATGGATTGTTCATGAGTGGCTTATAATCAACAATGGTTGCAACAAATGGTCTCTCGTTGGGCAAGATTATTAGTTCAGCCACTTTTGCCAATAATTTATCGCTCAAGACAACCTCTTCTGGTTTCTTTATTTTCAATCCCTGCTCGTTACCACCTCCAAGAACAACCAAAAGAATAAATATCGATAGGGTTACGATGCTAAATATTTTCAAAATTTTTATTCTTGAATATGATTTGAAATCAAACCCAAATCCCCAGCCTGGTCTTGCTTGTTTACCAGTTGGCACAATCACCTTTTCCAGTATTTTTTCGAAATCGTTCTTCATATCTTAACCATTAACGATGGTGCCCATCGTTAATATCGTTAATTATATTGATCTTTTTATCATGAACTCAATGTCTTCATTAGTATTTATTGATTTTATAGAAACATCGAGATGATTCTTTTGCCATACTCTAAATATTTCGTCAGCAAAACCTTGGCCAATTGAAGTTATGCCTTGGAAGTCAAGGGTTATTTTTTTAAACTTATCTAAACCATAAAGAATTCTTTTGGCCTGTGAACGAGAAATGAATGTATGGCCCTTGCCTTCCTGATATAGTTTAACCTTAATTTCAGTGGAGCCAAATTCAAATAACTCTTCGGTATATTGAGTAAACACATCTCGCAATTCTTTTTTTGAATTGATAGCGATACTAAACATGACCCTTGTCCCAAAAACAGGCTTTATGGTTACAATCGTAAAATCGTCTATTATATTATTGAAAAACAACTTCTTCGTGGAACTTCTAATAGAAAAAGTGTCGCCAATCCGACGAGTAAAGAAAATCCCCTCTCCACTATGAGCTTCAGGGTCGGTGGTTTGTTTTCCTTTTAATAAGTCTTGAATGGCTTCTTCAATGCTCGATAAATGGCGTGCATGAATAATCTTTTCAAAAATTCCCACTCCCCAATCAACAACTTCAAATATAATGCTTCCGTCTTTCTGCTTCATGGCCACTTTTATTTTAGGAGATCCGGAATGTTCAATAGCGTTATTCAGCATTTCTGTAAATGCATACTCCAATATGTGGGCTACGCTCTCCACAACTCCATCAAGAATACCAGTTTCAGATTTTACCAAGTTAAAAATCTGATCTTCTTGAAGATTTTTATTATCAAAAGTTCGATTGAAATTAAGAAGATTTTTTTTTGCTTTTTTTACAAATTTGCCAGTGGCAAGAACATAGCGAGACCTATTGGCATGACCGACTTTTACTAATTTGCCCCTTTCTACAAATTCCTGAAAAAAACGAAAAACATAAGCACGCGAAAATCCCGTTGCTCTAACTACTTCGGCAACTGTTATTTCTCCCCGTTCTTCTACCTTATTTAGTATAAATTTGGGTATATCCATATAATATTGTTGACAACTTTCATACTACTCTTAATTTTGAAAGTTGTCAACAATATTATATGGTGACAGAGGTTAAACCTCTGTATTAGTTCTATTTCTGGATTTATTCTAATATAAAATTCTCCAATTGTTCGTCGAAATTCATGTTCAGCATACATTCATGTGCAAACTCTTTATACTCCTTCGGGTTAGAAAATATCTCTGTAAAAATCTCTTTGTCAATAATCCCTCTGTTTGTTTTTCTAACAAAGTCACTCAAACTACAGTAAGGATAACTAACTGCCCAGTCATATGCTTTACTAAATTCTTTTGTCGCTTTCTTCAGTCCGCCAGGGTAAAGTTCAAAAACGTTTTTTACTTGAATATAAACACTAAGATATTTTAAATACAAATCCTCATCAACGCACCGGGCTTTATAAGATCCCTGAAACAACGACCCGGATTCCTTGTACTTAGTGTTGTAGTACATGGTCATCCCAGTGCCAAGCTTCTGCATAAATTTTGCGATACCACCCTCTACTATTTCTTTTAAAAGAAGATGAAAATGATTTTCTAATAAAGTAAAAGCGGCAATACTTACAATCGGCTTGCGTGGCTGCCATTCCTTTGGCCACTCAAAATTACAGAGGTTTAACCTCTGTTTATTTAATTCACGGAAAGTGGCAATAGGAATCTGCTCTGCGTTAAAATAATATAGCATCTGCAAAAAATGATCCCTATCTCTGACATTATGAACTATCGGTTGTTTGCGGTTGCCCCTGTTATAGACATGTACATAATCGTCTATTGAAAATGGTTCTTTTCTCATAAATGTATGATAACATCTTTTACCCCCAGCTTACAGAGGTTAAACCTCTGTAAGCTGGGGGTAATGCTAAAAACGTTTCTCTAATCCCCCCACCATATAGAAGGTGGTCGGTTTGGATTGGTTGGTGTATTCGGTGGCGATCCAGTCGGCAGAGCGGACGGTGGCAGAAATACGGACATCGTCAATAGTTCCAGGGAAATAGCTGCCTGGAGTCATAGTAGCTCCAATATTAACCTTATTAGTGCCTGTCAGGGCTCCCCCACTGCCGCTAGTTGTATCAGACAAACCTACTGCAACACCATTAATGTACATTTTGGGAACAGTAGAAGCAGAGCAAGCTAAACTTCTATCATATGTGACAACAACATGAGTCCACTTATTAAGTGGTATAGTACCATTGGCCGTAGATGACTTGCAGACACCAGAAGACCAGACATAAGTAAATTCAATTCTTGGTGAAGCGCCAATTTTATCAAATTTGGTATGATCGGTAGTTCCACTTCCCGTAGTGAGTATCCTACCGACCGTAGTGTTTATTGGATAAATCCACGCAGAGTAACTCATAGCACTAGCATCTATCCCACTGGCTGTACCTACAGTTATATAATCATTACTCCCGTCAAAGGTTTGAGCGTTACCTATTTGACCTGTTGTATCATCAGGACCTTGTTGATCGCCAGCGTTGCTATTGGAAGTTGAATCCCCATATGCACTAGTGGCCGTACCTTCATCCGCCACCGTTTCCCTCAAGTGCCAAACTGCCTTGTAGTTCGAGTCCCACGTCCCTGTCTTATTCTGATTTGTCGCCGCTCCGGCAGAGGGTCCGCCGTAGTACATATATATAGCCGTATCTTGGGTAACGCTGAGGGTAGTGACATTAACCCAGCCAATGAATTGACCGGAGGAAGAAGAGTAGGTTTCAATTTCATAGGGTAAGGAAGTGGTACCATCAGATGAGGTGAAGATGAACTCTCCTGAACCAGAAGCGGCTTTGCCGCTGAAACCGGTTGTTCTTAAGTCAGGGTAGGTTACGGATACCAGAACCGGAAAGTTAGAGAGGTTAGAGGTGCCTGATACTTTCTTCTTATCAATGGTGATCTTTCTTCGATAGCCCCAGTTGTTTCCCGAGGCTGAATACCAGCCCGGAGTAGTGTCTCTGGAGGTGGTGGTGCTTCCAATTTTAGTAGTTGAAGAAGTTCTTTTCTGCTGGCCGCCAAAAGAGGCAAATTTAGAAAATGCTTGAGTTTGATTATTGTATTCGGTTTTGATCCAATCGGCGGAGAGAGCGGTGTTGGATGTCCTGACTTCATCTATAGTAGCATTAGTTGGCGCCCCGTTACCATTTTGGTTTGCTATTCTCAATGCAGTCGTATCAATAGCTGACCCACTAACAGTATTGGAAGCAGACACAGTTCCTCCATCTCCATATATATAATGAGTGGTACCAGAACGGACTGAACAAATATAATGCCAAGAACCATCAACTAGAGTAACAAAAATACCATATGGAGGGTTACCTTCTAGAACACCGCCTCCCCAGGAATTTTGAACAGTATTAGCATCTCTCCCTATCCAATATCCACTGCTGTAACTCCTATCTATGAGTCTTTCGTAAGAAGTCGCCACAGCAGACTCTTTATACCAAAGACAAGTTGTAAAATTAGTCCAAGCCCCGTTTTCTGTTGTAAGTATGACATCAGTGCTATCCCCACCAAAAGACATAGCATTACCAATTTTTCCCGCTACTTGAGCATTATCGCCATCTGTATCTGTCATAGTTCCATGTTCAGCGTTAGAAGTTGAGTCTTTATAAAAACTAGTGGCCGTGGAATCCCCGTCACCCAAATGCCAAACACCTACGTAATTAGAATCCCACGTCCCAGTCTTATTTTGATTGGTGGCTCCTGAAGATGGTCCGCCATAATAGACATAAATAATGGTATCTGTAGAAGCAGAAAGTGTCGGTATCTCAACCCAGCTTAGGAGTTCTCCTGAGGAAGAAGCATATTTCTCAATTTCATGGTCTAGTTTGGTGGTCCCATCAGAAGATGTAAAAACAAAATCTCCTCCTCCACCGGTTAAACCGGCCGAAGATGAAGCTACGTTTCCACCAAAGGAAGTATGCTTGAAATCATTGTCAGTTCTTGAAAACAAAATCGGAAAATTAGAAAGATTGCTTGTTCCAGATACTATTTTTTTATCAATAGTGACTCTCTTGCGGTATGACCAAGAATCTGAATACCAACCCGGAGTAGTGTCTTTAGAAGTGGTGGTTTGACCTATCTTAACTGTTTGGGCGGTGCGGCTTTCTAAGCCCCCGACAGAATAGAACAGGCTTGGTTTTGATTGGTTGGTGTATTCGGTGGCGATCCAGCCGGAGGAGCGGGCGGAGTTAGAAAACCTAACTTCGTCAATGGTTCCATTTAGATTTTGAATGGAACCTACATCATTGCCAGCGCCTAAGGTTAGTAAAGCACCTTGATTACCAACAGTAATCGTGGTCGTACGCCGAGCTATTCCATCACTATAAATTACCGTGCCGTTCGTAACTCCATCCTGAAACGACATCGCAATGTGATGCCATTTGCCGTCAGCTAGATTTAACCCCGTACTTTCATCCTCAGCACCACCATAGTCATAGGCTATAAAAACACTATCCTTGAGTAATAATCCACGGGCATTTTGTTTGATAACTATTCCCCGATAGCTAGAGCCGGGGCTACTCGATTTGACCCATGCCTCCATAGTACCTGTTGTGGCTTGCAAAGCTGCATTATTCGTGAGTGTGCTATAATTGGTTGTGCCATTATAACTAGCACCACCATCGATTTGCGCAGTAGCTGCACTTGCACCACCATTTGTACCATTAAGAGCATTCGACGTGGAATCAGTCAATGCAAGCGTGGTTCCATTCGGTAAGTGCCACACCCCGACATAATTCGCATCCCACGTACCGGTCTTATTCTGATTGGTTGCCGCTCCGGCAGAGGGTCCGCCATAATACATATATATAGCCGTATCTTGGGTAACACTTAGGGTGGTGACATTAACCCAACCGATGAATTGACCGGAGGAAGAAGAGTAGGTTTCAATTTCATAGGGTAAGGAAGTAGTACCATCAGATGAGGTGAAAACAAACTCTCCTGAACCGGAGGCGGCTTTGCCACTGAAACCAGTTGTTCTTAAGTCAGGGTAGGTTACGGATACCAGAACCGGGAAGTTAGAAAGATTAGATGTCCCTGATACTTTAGACTTATCAATAGTGATTTTTCTTCGATAGTCCCAGTTGTTTCCCGAGGCTGAATACCAACCCGGGGTGGTATCTTTGGAGGTGGTGGTGCCGCCGACAAACAAAGGATCAAGTAATCCATAGCCGCCTTGGTCGCCAAAGGCCTCAAACCAGAACTCGCCTTCTTTGTCGAACGGATAAGTTATTTCTGTTTTGAAGTAGGCAGTGTGGCCGGCCGAGATTTCAAATTGAATTCCAGCTTTAACGTCGAACTCATCAGGAACGGGTTTCTTTTTTTCAAAGGCCTTGCCGAGTTTAGTCATATTGCCTTTAATATCACCTCTAGTTAGGGGAAGGCGCCGCCATCCCGATTTTGAGGTCGGACCTCTTCTCACTGCGAGGTCAGACCTCTTTTCAGAATTGAGGTCTGACCTCTCTCTCGGGGACCAGACATCAACATAGTTTATATCCCCATATTCTTTTGGAAAGTAGCTTAGGACGGCCACTTTTTCTGATTTATTGCCGGTATTGGTAACAGAAAAATAGACATCGGATCGATTGCCTCCTTCATAAACTTTTTTATTAGATTTAATAATGATGCTTTCGCCATTATTTTCGTCAGTATAGGGAAAGTGAACTCGCCGGCCCTCAAAAACAAGAGGTTCTATTTTGAGACCGATATTTTCAAATTCTGGCGGAATATCTTGGATGGGATCATATAGAAAAGCAAAATACAGGCCGACTAAAAGAACGGCAAGGCCAATCAGCGCTAAGGGTTTAACGTTTAAATGTTTAAGCCGTTTAAAAGGTTTAAGAAGTTTCAAATTTAAAAATTTAAATGTTTAAATATTATCTTTTTTCTTATCTTGATCCTCACTAAATTTTACAAAATCAATAACATCTTTTTCTGAGTCATAATAATCTTTGTATTTTGGGTTGTTTTCCATTAGAAATTGATTCGTATCTGACGGCCCCTTTTTATATATTTTCTTATATTGCTGGCCTTGGATATTTGAAGCTTTCAGCTTTTCAATAAAACTTGCTATCAATCTCGAACAATCTAAGACTAATCCATTTAAAAGTTTAAAATTTTCAATATTTAAATAGCCATTATCAAGAGCAACATATAATTGAGCTCGTACTTCGCCGGCCGAACCCTTGGCGATGTAAAGATAGTTAAGAAATTCGAGCTTGGTTCCCCTTTCAAAGCCTTCGGCGATGTTGGACATAATTGAAACTGAAGCACGCTGGATTTGGTCGCGAAAGCCAAAATCGTTTAAAGGTTTAAAGTTTAAATATATCAAACGGGTTAATTCCCTGGCCTTTTGCCACATTAGCAGTTCTTCGAATTGTTTTATGGTGGACATAATCTTTAGTTTAAATATTTAAAAGTTTAAAGTCTAAAAATATTTAAATTACTGGGCTTGGCTCCGGGGTTGGATTCGGCGTGGATTCAGGAGTGGGGCTTGGCGTTTCAGATGGTAATGGCGTTACTTCTGGACTTGGTTCGGGTGTCGTTTCCCCCGCCTCCGCTGAAGGCTCCGGCGAAGCAAGGGGGGTCGGCGTCGGAGATGAAGAAGTTTCAAGGTTTAAAGTTTCAGGCGTATTAGAAGGAGCTGGAGCTATGCCATCATTATTCAATAACTGCTGAAGTTGGGTCTTATTAACACAGACATCCTCAAGACATAATTGATTAGCAGTAAGCTTGTCAGTAATAATTTCAGCAATTTTAATTAAACCGTTTTCAAAAACTACATTGAACATGCTCTTGAACATATCTACTACCACTCGGAAAATAAAGCTGTGATTATAGGGATTTCCAAAGGCACCGACATCGGCTAAATCAGCCGACGATGATGCGCTAGTTGCAAGAATATCCTCAACATCCGGTACCCAATAGGTAAGGTTTACAAATGTCAAAACTTTTCCGTAAGAAATAGAAGCGGAATTTCCAAAAGAATCAGAAGACAAAGAACTAAACTCAAGAGATCCGGAAGCTAATGGCTCAAGGGCAATACCTAGAGTCATACCAGCATGGGTTGCTTTCATAGCTACACCCGGAATCGAACTTGCGACTAACCTATCACCGGGCTGGATCGGCCCATTCTCAAGAGAAACCTTGGTAGGAATACGTCCCGATAGCACAACGGCAGTTTCTTTAACTGCTCGCGGATCCATTTTCTTTCCCCAGCCTCCCAAAACTATACCCGGCTGATTAGAAATTATACCTAATATCGTAGCGCTACTTGAAGCCTTTTTTACAAATTCACTCTGAAATTGAAATGCTCCGCTGGCAATCAACTTATCCTGATAATCAAGACCAACAACGTCTCCCTCTTCCAAGCTAAAGTCAAATGTCGGAAAATTTTCACCTAGGTCGCTTATAGACTGCAATGTTGTTACGCTATAAATAAACCCTGACGATCTGTTGGCATCGCCGCAATCCGTTGTGGCATCTTCTTTGTCATCAGCGCAAATTGCGCCTGTAACCCAAATGCCGCCTTTGCCAAAGAATTTAGAAGCGCTAGCCGGAGCACCATCAAAATTAGTTGGTCCAACTAACAGAACGCTTGATACGGAAGCTATGCCAGCAACTTGGAAACCTACGGATTTAGACGACAACGCTCTTACGGTTGCTAAGCCATTTAGGGTATCAATAGTAAATGTAGTTGAGGCAGTTGGAAAGTCCGGACTGGTAACCATGAAAGCTGAGGTTGAGGCAACATTTATTATTTGTCCGCCCTCCTCGCTGAATTTACTCAAAATCGTTCCGCCCGAACTTTTTAATTCAAACAATGGGCCCACCTGAGCCGTACCAGCCGTAATTGAAAGACCGGCATTAGTCGAGGAAGCAACGGTACTAATTACAAATACGTCCTCTCTGGTTCCGCCAGCATCGGTTACAGCAAAAGACCTTGAGGCATTAGCGCTTATTCTTACAAAGGAATCAAACTGAGCTGAAGAATCTACTTCAAGGTCACCGGAGATAAGTAAGTCCTGAGCGTTTCTGAACCAAGCAGAATAACCAGTAGCGTTGCCTCCAAATCTTGAATAGCTAGCCGTGGCTACATTGGATCCGAACTGAACTGAACCCGAGGCGACAAAGTAGGAGGCCGAGGCAGTGCCTTGGACTTCGAAGACGGTAGTCGGAGCGGAACCGATACCAATGAAGAATCCGGCTCGGTTGATTTGCCAGTTAGCATCTAGGGTGGAGGTGTCGGTGATATCAGTGAAATCTAGAGAGTCAGGAGATATTGATCCACCCGAATCATCATCGCCGCAGGTAAATATTCCGTTTTCCCAAGCTAGAGTATCGGTATCACCGGAACATTCATTACCGGCAATGTTAAAAGCGACACCACGATAGAAGGAAGCGGAGGCAGTGGTGAAAGAACCTGAACCGACAGTGTATAGGTCGCCAGAGATTAAGACGTCATTGGTGGTTGTGATCCAAGCACTAGATGGTCCGGTTATAGTGGAAGTCCCGAATCTTGAATAGGCCACAGAACTTGGCACACCAGCACTTCCAAATTGGGCTGCACCTGAAGCAAGGACTCCTCCATCGGAATCAATCTTAAAATATGAGCTTGAGGCTTTTTGAAAATGGAGAAAATTGCCAGAGAAGGTGTTCCCTACCTTGCCAGCGACATTAGCGAAGAGGGCATCAGATCTAAAACTTGAAGAAGCTTGATTAACTGAGAATAAAGGATCGTTGAGTGAATTAGCTGATGTTCCGGAGTTAAATCTACTTATACTCAATGGGCCGTTAGTAAAGATGCCCCCTTGGCCTACGTTAAGACCACTTCTGACTAAGAGATTATTGCCAATATCCACGTTATTGGTAACAGTGATGTTACTTGATTCGATGTTGCCAGCATACAAAGCGTGAGTTTCAAGACCGCCGATGTCAAAAATGAATAGACCAGAAGTATGATCCGCTAAATATAAATACCTACCAGAAACATAGATGCCAAAAGCGCCGGTTATATTAACACTTGAAACAAAGAAAGGAGCGTTCGGATTGGAGATATCTATAATTACAAGGCCAGTATTTTGATCGGCCACATATGCATATTTGCCAGAAACGTAGATATCAAAAGCACCGCTAGTAGCAAGGGTTGATTTAAGCTTAGGGGAATAAGGATTCGATACGTCTATAATTCTGAGGCCACCGGCGTTATCGGCTATATAGGCATAGCGCCCTGAAACATAGACACCAAGAGCGCCGGTTGTATCAAGGGTTGAAACAAGAACAGGAGATGAAGGATTTGAAACGTCTATAATTCTAAGACCGGCACTATTGTCGGCTAAATAGGCATAACGGCCCGAGACATAAGCATTTCTGGCATTGGTTGTATCAAGTGTTGCAGTAATAATTGGAGCATTGGGATTAGAGATATCTATAATTCTGAGACCATCAGCGTTATCAGACACATAGGCATACTTGCCGGAAATATATACGCCATAAGCGCTGGTTGTATCAATAGTTCCCTCAAGAGAGAGCGAGGCTGGTTGAGAAATATCGATTATTCTTAACCCAGCAGTATCATCCGCCACATAAGCATATCGACCAGAGACGTAGACGCCAAGAGCTGTTCCGCTGGTGTTGAAGCTACCGGTCAAACTCGGACTAGCTGGCATCCCAACAGTAGTGGCAAGAGAGTTTGAAGCAATTGAATAAATAATATTCTCGGCAGAAAAAGCTGACGATACACTAGGAGCTCTTATCTGAAAATCTCCATCAAAGACATTAAGACCGAAGGTTTTGTTACCAGAAACGTCGGTAAGTTTTAACATATTTTCCGTTCTTCCATTTCTAGCTATTTCAAATACACCGGACAGTGAGGCATTAGCGCTGAATGAAGCAAAGCCACCAAAGGAGACACTTCCGTCAATTTCTAATTTACCTGTTACTAAAAGATCGTTGATTGTACTTAAGAAACCATTTGTAGTGGTGTTTGTTCCGAATCTAGAATAGGCGGCACTGGCAAATCCCCCGACTTGAAGAGTATTACCGGTTAAGAGGTAGGAGGCACTTGCTGTGCCTTGGACTTCAAAGACGGTAGTCGGAGCGGAACCGATTCCAATGAAGAATCCGGCTCGGTTGATTTGCCAGTTAGCATCTAGGGTGGAGGTGTCGGTGATATCAGTAAAATCAATTGTATCTGGAGAAATAGCAGCTGAATCATCATCGCCGCAGAAGAATCTTCCCGATGTGATATCCCAGCCAAGAGCTTGATTATCCGCATCACAATCAACCATGTTTGTGCTTGTACTACTATCTGTGAGTATAAAACTAGATATAGAAGCAACATCGGCTGATAAGCTACTCGCAATGTAGAGATCCCCTGATATCAATAGATCGTTGGCTGAAGCTAACCAAGACCTAGTCCGAGTCGTTCCCCCAAATCTTGAATAAGAAGCCGTAGCGACATTAGAACCGAACTGAACTGAACCCGAAGCAACAAAATAGGAGGCAGAAGCAGTGCCCTGGACTTCAAATTTGGTGGCGGGATTACTGGTGTTGATACCAACGAAGCCGGAGGAATCAATAACAAGCCGGTCGCTAGTACCAAGCCCCGTCGTGCTAATCTTGAACTTATCCGAATCAGAGTCGTCCACGCCAATAGTAAAAGTGTTAGTGCCCTCTGATAGGGCAAAGCCTACAGTCACATCAGTATCTGTTGCGTTAGTGTTAGTGATGATAATATTCGTGCCCGTCGTGGATGAGAGAATGTCTAGGAGTGAATCCGGCCCACTATCGCCAATGCCGACATTGCCGGCCGTAAAATAACTGTCACCATTTGTATTAAGTTGAACCTGCGTAACTTGAGCACCACTTTGCAGCGTCATAACAGTATTTCCAGTTGCATCAGTTATTAAAGCTCTTGCTGCGCCATCCGTGGTCATTTTAAAAACCGCATTATCTAGATGTAATTTTGCTGTTGGCGTCGCCGTCCCAATCCCGACATTTCCAGTTTTTCCCAAAGTAGACACATACAATGTATTCGATATGGAAGCTGGTCCGGCAAAAGAAACAGAGCCATTAACTTCAAGGTCACCAGTGATAAATAGATCGTCAGAACCAGTGATGTAATGAGCTTCACTGGTTGTCCCGGTCCCAAATCTCGAATAAGCAGCTGAAGCAAATCCCCCCACCTGAAGGGTATTGCCGGTTAGTAAGTAAGAGGCGCTTGCCGTGCCTTGGACTTCCAGAGTTGTTGATGGAAGAGTGGTTGTCGAGAAGGCTCCGCCGATACCTAAACGATTATTGGTAGAATCCCAGAAGAAGGCTGAGTCAGCAGCGAATGAATCAGCATTATTGAATTGAATCTCTCCGGTTTCTCCAGCGGCCGAACCTCCGCTGTTTTGATCGGTCCCACAGGAGAAAGTGCCCCGGGCACCATCCCAAAGAAGTTTAGAGGTAGCGGCGGTATCGCAGTCAGTCAGACTAGCGCCATAGAAAGAATTGCCGGCGGTCAGAGATTTGGTGGTGACGAGCGAGCCGGCAAAAGATGATGAACCCGCGCCCAAGACATCAAAGTCTTGAGA
>CAZCYM010000005.1:16661-18048 GCA_964502945.1 uncultured Candidatus Saccharibacteria bacterium | reverse complement strand
AGTAGCCTAGAATCCATTCTGGTTTCAGGGGACATTAGCGTTTGGAGAAGACTGCGATTTGCGTTGACTTTTCCACTCTTTTATAATAAAATTCTCATACTATGAAACAAGACATCCACCCACAATATTATCCCCACGCCAAAATAAAGTGCGCCTGCGGAAAAGAATGGACAATGGGTTCTACGGCCAAAGAATCAAGCGTTGGCCTTTGTTCTAATTGCCATCCTTTCTATACTGGCACCGAGAAAATTGTTGACACCAGAGGAAGGGTTGAGAAATTCAAGAAAAGAGCCGAAAAAGCTAAGAAGCCCGGAAAGAAATAATTTTCAATTTTTAATTTTTAATTTTCATTGAATGTCTAAGTTTTCAATTTTCAAACATTAGAACATTGAATCATTGTAAATTCATTGGAAATTGTAAATTGATAATTGATCATTGCTTTGGTTAACGAGGCCATAATTGAAATCCGAGCCGGAACTGGCGGCGATGAGGCCGCCCTTTTTGCGTCAGACTTATTCAACATGTACAAACGCTATGCTACCAATAAGGGCTGGGGATCTGAGGTCATAGATTATAACCAGAATTCTGTCGGTGGTTATAAATCAATGGTATTTGAACTAAAAGGATTAGGAGTTTTTGATAAAATGAAATATGAATCTGGTGTTCATCGAGTCCAGAGAGTGCCTAAAACCGAAAAGTCGGGCCGGGTTCATACATCAACCGCAACCGTCGCCGTTCTTCAAAAAGCTACCGAAAAAGACTTCCATATAAGACCCGATGAGATAGAAGTCAGCTTCTCTCGAGCTGGCGGACCTGGGGGCCAAAACGTCAACAAGGTTGAAACAGCAGTCAGAATTACCCATAAACCATCCGGCATTGTCGTTTCCTGTCGTCAGGAAAGAACCCAACATGGGAATCGAGAAAAAGCATTAGTCCTTCTCCGGACTAAACTTCTTGAAATAAAAAGGGCCGAAGAAACTGGAAATGTTACTGAAGAACGCCGAAGACAAATCGGTACCGGTGATCGTTCCGAAAAAATAAGAACTTATAACTTTCCTCAAGACCGGATTACTGACCACCGCATTCAAAAAAGTTGTGGTAATATTGACCGCATTCTTAACGGTGATCTTGATAAAATTTTCGATAAATTAGTCGGCAATATCCAAAACTAACATGGAACAAATCGACATCAAATCCCCCATCTTTACTCCCCGGCCCGGCTGGGGCGGTAAAATAAAAAAGTGGCTTCTTCGCCATTTCCCCTCAAGAATCCTCCCCCTCCTCGCCTTCTCTACCCTGGCATTTGGGGTTTATTTAGTTTTTGTTAAATAATAGTAGCGAACCCTTCCCACTTTCTCGACCTACTTTTTATCTTCGTAAAAACAGT
>CAZCYM010000005.1:0-16651 GCA_964502945.1 uncultured Candidatus Saccharibacteria bacterium | reverse complement strand
GAAAAACCCAAAACCAACCTTGTTTCTACCGGGGTAATGGTTCTGGATAAAAGTATTTTTAACTTTCCAGCAAGACAGCACAAAAATGGCGAGTATTATTTGACCGATAGCGTAGAACAAATGATAGAAGTTGGGCATAAGTTTAAAGCGATAAGGTCATCTTCGTGGATACCGATAGGGTATCCCAGCGATTTAGAAAAGGCAGAACAGATTCTAAATCGCAAATCCTAAATCCGAAATTCTAATTTCTAAACGATATCAAATAACTAGATCCCAATATTCTAAACGTTTTGATATCTGGGCTTAGAATTTTGAATTCCTGCCTGCCTGCCGGCAGGCAGGCTCGACCCTAGTTTATTGTTAAACTAAATTTTCTATTGATTTGATTGTTTTCTTAGCCTCGAAAAAAGACGGTCTGTAAAATAACTTACTTGCCATTCGAAAAGTTTTTGTTATTATACCGAAGGTTCTTTATGGGTAGGTAGGAGACGACAGTGAACAAAAAGAAGCTTAGGAAACTGGCCAAGGTTCTTGGCGCCGATTCAATTACTGGACCGCAGAAAATTGATAGGCAGGGTAGGGAATACTTTGAGTTTGATGTGATTGCATAAGATGGCGACAAAACCGTGAGAGTTTATAAACTTGCTCAGAATGATTTAGAGACCGACAATTACAAATTACTATGTGAACCGGAAGGACAATTTTTCTTTCATTGTCTCCATGCTTGTCGAAACGTAGAAAATTTTCATAATCGTGTTTGTGGCTACCAAATTCTAAAACCCATCCACAAAGGTATGAAAGTTCGTCTCGCATTTTACGAAAAAGCATAAAACCGCCTAATTGGCGCATTGCCCTTCCGAAGCCAAGTCAGACTTGGCGAAGGAGGGGATTTTTATTTGAAAATTACTGCGTAGCCTATTTTCTTTCGAATCCTTTGAGCCGCTTCAATACAAATTCAAGATATTTATGAAATTTTTTAGGCAACAAAAAATTGGGCCGGATTCTTAGACGGGGTATCCAATTTTTGTCTGAAAAATGAATAAATATCGTAGGATTTGTTGATGCGGTGAGTCGGATGAGAAAAGGAAATAGGCGAAAGCGATAATTTTCAAAACTAAATAGTTCTGCTAGAATATAATCAATGTCCAAAATCTTTGAGATACTCAAAAAAGAGGAGGAAAGACAGAAAAGTGTGATAAATCTGATACCGTCGGAGAATTTTGTGTCGGAGGATGTGATAAGGGTACTCGGCTCTGTTTTTACTAATAAATATGCCGAAGGGATGCCTCATCGTCGATATTACGCTGGCAACCAATATATTGATGAATTGGAAGACGAGGTTGTTGACCTAGTTTATAAAGTTTTTAAAGTTCATAAAGAAGAATATAGCATTAATGTTCAGCCATACTCCGGGAGTATTGCCAATATTGCTGCTTATTTCGGTGCCCTCAATGTCGGAGACAAAATACTATCAATGTCTCTTGAGCATGGCGGTCACTTAACTCATGGCCATTCGGTAAGCATTACCGGAAAGGTTTTTAACTTCGAACATCATGGAGTCGGGGAGGATGGTTTTATCAACTATGAGCAAGTAAAAGAAATTGCTAAAAAGTTTCAGCCAAAAATGATAATTGCCGGAACGTCGGCTTATCCACGACTTTTGGACTATAAAAAGTTTAGGGAAATAGCCGATCAAGTGAGAGCGTTGCTCATGGCTGATATTGCCCATATAGCTGGTCTTATTGTTGGAGGAGTTCATCCATCGCCATTTCCTTACGCTGATATTGTTACAACCACGACTCATAAAACCCTGCGTGGTCCCAGGAGCGCAATAATTATTTCGAAGAAAAATCTTTCTGAGAATATTGATAAGGCGGTTTTTCCAGGCATTCAGGGCGGGCCCCATATGAATGCGGTGGCGGCAACTGGAGTCGCCCTCGAGGAGGCGCTCAAGCCGGAATTTAAAGAATATGCCGAACAAGTTGTTAAGAATGCCAAAGCTTTGGCCGGTGAGTTGATAAAACTTGGTTTTAAACTTTCTTCTGGCGGAACTGACAATCACTTGATTTTAATAGACATGACCCCGATGGGATTAACTGGTAGTCAGGCAAGCGATAAGCTTGAAAAAGAGGGGATAATTGTAAACAAAAATATGATACCATTTGATACTCGTAAAGCGTGGGATCCCTCCGGTATTCGTCTCGGTACTCCAGCCGTAACGACGCAAGGCATGAAAGAAAAAGATATGACCGCTATCGCCAAGAGAATAGCGGAAATACTAATATCTAAATCCTAATTTCTAAACAAATCCAAAGTCTAGAATTCTTATGATTATTGATGGCAAACAACTAGCTGATGAGATTTTAAGACAACTCAAAAAAGATATTGAAACTAAAAAGTTAAACCTCCAGCTCGGAGCGGTTTTAGTGGGAGATGATCTGGAATTTAAAAAATTCGTTGAATTAAAAGGAAAAGCGGCCGAGAGGCTGGGGATCGGTTTTACTATATACAAATTTTCAGAGGATATTGCAACGGAGAAGTTAAAAAAGAATATGCGAGAAATATCCGAGCGGTCAGATGGGGTTTTGGTAGAATTGCCCCTGCCAAAGAGTATTGACCAGCAAGTTATTTTGAACGAGATTCCAGTTGAGAAGGATGTGGATGTTTTATCCGAAGAAGCTCAGGAATTATTCTACAGCAATCAATTAAAAATAATGCCGCCGGCAGCCGAGGCATTACAAATGGTTTTAACCAAGTATGGAGTTTCTTTAAAGAATAAAAAAGCTGCTGTTTTTGGTCAGGGGTTATTAGTCGGCAAGCCAGTTGCTCATTTTCTTGAACAGGAAGGAGCTGAAGTTTTTAGGATTAGGAGTAAAACTGAGAATCCGGCTAAATTGTCCGAACAAGCCGATATTGTTATTGCCGGAGTAGGCAAGTCTGGTTTGGTGACCGGGGGTATGATTAAAGACGGGGCGGTGGTTGTAGATTTTGGCTATGGCAAGAGTTCTGAGGGGAAAATGGTCGGTGATGTGGATTTCAAGTCAGTAGTGCCCAAAGCTTCATTAATAACGCCTGTTCCGGGTGGAATGGGGCCTATCTTGATTGTGGCCGTCTTAAAGAATCTGATCAAACTAAAAACGGGTTATGATATATCATAACCTTTAGAGTTATTATGGAACCTAAAATAATCGTTGCCTTAGATGTTGATAATTTCAGTAACGCTAAGAAGTTGGTAAAAGAGTTATATCCTCGTGTTAAATTTTTTAAAATAGGTTTGGAGATGATTAACACCGGCCAAGTCCCCGAGTTGATAAACTTTATTAATAAATTAGGCGGGAAGGTTTTTTATGATGCCAAGTTGAATGATATTCCTAATACTGTAGGTCGGGCGGCAAAAGTAATATCTGGCCTTGGCGTATGGGGATTTACCATTCATTCTTTCTCGGGCAGGGAAGCGATCCGAGCCGCAGTAGCAAATAAGGGCAAAGCCAAGGTAATAGGTGTTACCGCCTTAACTTCTATGGCCGGCGTATCAAGGAGAAATATAATCAAATCTGCAGAGATGTTGGTTGAAGAAGGTGTTGACGGCATTGTTTGTTCAGTTCGAGAGGTGTACTTTTTAAAAAAATTCAAAAAGATATTAATTACACCGGGCATAAGACCTGTTTGGGCAAATAAAAATGAACAAAAAAGAATAGCTGCTCCGAGTGAAGCAATAAAAGCCGGAGCCGACTATCTTGTTATTGGCCGACCCATAACAAGTCCACCAGAAAAAATAGGAAGTTCAGAGAAAGCGCTCGCTAAGATTATAGAAGAAATAGAAAACTAAGGGCAAGTATTATCCGATAAACTCCAAAATAGGTGAAATTATTATTTTGAATGAATTTCAAAAGAAATTTAATGCTCAGAATGGCCGTTATAAACGAAACAGCAAAGCCCAAACTAAAGCTTAAAAAATCAGAACTAGAAAAGGAGTTGACCGATTTTGTTAGATCTAATCCGGTAGCGGCGGCCATTGTCGGAATTGCCAGCAAGAAAGAGAATTCAACCATAGTTTTTCTTTTTATGCCCATGATCATACCGCCCAGTATTGTAGCGGCGGCTCGAGATACTCCGGGGATTATGGCGATTGACTGGAACAGTCCTATTACCACGGCCTTACCATAGGTTATATTACTAAGTTCTCCTATGCTGCCCTCCTTTTCTTTATGCAATAGTTCAAAAAGAATAATGGCAATTCCTCCAAATAGAAGGGCATATATGGAAATAAAGTAATTCTCCAGTAGAATATTTTTAACCAATTTATAAAAAAATAGACCCGCCACAGCTGTGGGAATAAAAGCAGTGATTATTTTTTTGTTCAGTTCCCATTTTGAAATCAATGTCCTCCAGTACAAAAAAATAACCGAGCAAATTGCGCCAAGTTGAATGGATATTTCAAAACTTTTTAGAAAATCAGATGTTTTTAGGTTGAGGAGTTTCGAGGCTAAAACGAGGTGGGCGGTAGATGATATCGGAAGAAATTCAGTTAAGCCTTCGATAATACCCAAGACAACGGTTTGGATTAAAGTCATATTCAAAATATATCACATATGTTCAAAGTATAAAAAACCCCGAATCTGTCGGGGAGTATGTTTATTCTGGTCGTCTGCATAGGTTTTCCCAAGCTCTTTGAATATATCTATTTCTTTTGTCTGCATTTTTAGAATCTGAACAGTCATTCCGCAGGTCATATAGTATCAGACCAGTTAAGACTACTTTTTCTTTGTTACTTTCAAGTCCACTAGTTTGGCGCTTTTTTATTAGATTTGCATCCAATCTTTTTAGCTCTTTTTCTGTTAGTGGCTCTCCATTTCCGATTGCTCTTTCCAAAAGCTGAGCAAGCTCAATTTTTGTTAAGGACATAATCTCCTCTTTTTAATTCGGTCAAAGTCTTTAATACTATACATTATTTTCTTAAATTATGCAAGTGCCCGAGGTGGGAGTTGAACCCACAAGTCCGTAAGGACACACGATTTTGAGTCGTGCGCGTATGCCAATTCCGCCACTCGGGCATTTCGACCAGCTCAATGCAAGCCAATTACCACTATATTTTAGCATCTTTCCGTTAGTTTTTCAAACAAAAAACCGAGGCCACTCGGTTAAGAATAAAATTCCTCGATAAGTCCGTGCAACAAGAGTTTAACTTTTTCGGTCCCGCCATTAATTATTGCTTCCGTTGGACATTTTCCATCCAACTGCCACCTAGGCGTAATAAGCCATTCGAGCGCGACTCTCTTGTTATATGCCGAAAGACCGTTTCCTCCGCAAAGAATGTATTTTATATCATCCGGAGCAATCTGCCAGGCAAGATATTTCATATCATCTTCTAACTTTTTGTGTTTAGCCAGTAATTCAATAAATTCATTATTTAGACTCATTTGAGCGTTTTCTCCATTTGAAAAGTTCTGATTAAGAGTATAAAATTAAAGTATATAAATAGCAAGAATTATGAGGAATAAAGGCCCCACTAAACTACAGCCAAAACCTTGTTTGTGTGGTTGTCAGGAGTTGGTGAAAGTACATAAATATTTTAGGGCTAGTGGAGCCGGTTTTTGGTACAGTGTTAACGATTTTATAAAAGGACATCACAAGAGGGGTTTGGGAGGTTTTAACCAAGAAATCCATAGTTCTAGAATATGTTTGTGTGGTTGCGGTCTATATACTAATAAATTTAGAGGTAAATTTAACAAGTTTATTAAGGGTCATGAAAATATTGGTAGAATCGCGTGGAATAAAAATAAAAGTTTTTCTGAATCAACAAGAGCTAAAATGAGTTTAGCAAGGATGGGCAAGGAGCCGGCTAATAAGGTCAATTTGGACGTAGATAAATTAAAACAAATTTACATAAAAGATAAAAAAACTATAAGCCAGGCCAGTGAAATACTCAATATATCCAAAGATGTTATTAAAAATAGGTTAAGGTCGTTAGGGCTTTCAAGAACTACAAAAGAATCCTGTTCGTTGCCTGAATTTAAGGATCGAATGCGCCGCATAAGAGTTCAAGTTTTATCATCCAAACCATTTGTTGATTTTCCAAATAAATTAGAAAAATTAGTCTATGATAGTCTAGATGAGTCAGGTGTATATTACCAGAAACAAGTACCGCTTTTTAATAAATTTGTAGTAGACGCTCTTTTTCCAGAGTGTAAGTTAGTTTTGGAAGTGTTCGGTAGATATTGGCACGAAAACTTAAAAACAAAGAAGAAAGATTTATCAAAGAAAAAATATTTGAACAAATGTGGCTATAAGGTTGAAGAGATTTGGGATTATGAAATAAAACAAAAAGGTGTCGATTATATTTTACAAAAAGTTTTAAATAGGCATAATTTAATATAAATGGCTAGAATAATAACTATCTGTAATGCCAA
The DNA here is from genome assembly GCA_964502945.1 of uncultured Candidatus Saccharibacteria bacterium. Lineage (GTDB taxonomy): Bacteria > Patescibacteriota > Minisyncoccia > 2-02-FULL-40-12 > GWA2-44-9 > 2-01-FULL-39-28. The sequence continues at coordinate 10,241 of CAZCYM010000005.1, read as the reverse complement.
GGGCGGGGTCGGGAAAACTACAACTTCAATAAATTTGGGAGCGTATTTAGCTGCTATGGGTAAATATGTTCTTCTTGTTGACATGGATTCACAGGCGAATGCTACTGGTGGGTTGGGGATTAGCATGAGCGAGGAGCATGAAAATATTTATCATGCTATTATTAATGGTCAGAATCCACTAGCCATAGTAAGGAAGACATCTATTTTTGGGTTTGATGTTCTACCGGCTACTCAAGTTTTAGCTGGAGCGACAGTTGAACTTGTTTCAATGGACGAAAGAGAATATCGCCTTAAAAATGTTCTAAATCAACTCAGGATGAACTACGACTACATTCTAGTTGATTGTCCGCCTTCTCTAGGTCTACTTACAGTAAATGCTTTAACGGCCGGAGATTATGTTATTATTCCGGTTCAATGCGAATACTACGCGCTAGAAGGCTTAGGACAACTGCTTCATGCAGTTAACTTAGTCAAGCAAGGTCTTAATCCAGATTTGCAAGTAATGGGCGTATTGCTTACAATGTATGATAAGAGGAGCCAGTTGAATCGACATGTATTAAACGAGGTTCATAAAAACTTCCCCGGAAAAGTTTTTGATACTGTAATATCTCGGACCATAGATTTAGCCGAAGCGCCTAGTTTTGGGAAGGCGGTTCTCCAGTTTAATCCTCATTCAAAAGCAGCTACTGAATATAGGCGCCTAGCCGAAGAAGTAATGAAACTAGCATAATGCCCAGTACAGCTACTTCGAAACAATTTTCACAATGCCCCGAAGTAATACAGGATATAATTATTAATATAATAATCATTTAGAACATTCCTTGGTTCTATTAAAAACTGTCCAAGGCATTGTTCGAAGTAATTGTACTGGAATGTCTAATAATTCAAAAAAAATGTTTGGACTGGGCCGAGGATTAGAATCGTTAATACCCGGTGCCAAGCAGATGAAACCTGAATCTCAGAAGGAGAACGTGTTTTATGTTGAAGTAAACAAGATTAGACCTAATCCAGATCAGCCAAGACAGGATTTTGATGGCGAAGGACTTAAAGAATTATCGCGCTCAATTCGTAAATATGGCATTCTTCAACCGCTCTTAGTTACTAAAGTTGAAGAACAGAATAATCGAGGATTAAATGTCTATTATCAGCTTATAGCGGGGGAGAGGCGTTTACGGGCGGCCAAGCTTGCTGGTTTGCCTCATGTACCGGTTGTAGTTCGCGACGATTTCGATGACAAGAGTGCCAAGTTAGAGATAGCTATTATTGAGAACGTTCAAAGAAAAGATTTAAATCCAATGGAAGAAGCTGAGGCCTATGATCGTTTAATGAAAGAATTCCGCTTAACTCAGCAGGATGTGGCTACAAAAGTAGGTAAGTCTAGAGAAGTTGTAGCCAATGCTGTTAGATTGATTAATTTACCCAAAGACATAAAAGAATCCCTAAGAGCAGGAGTATTAACTCGAGCTCATGCCAGGGCTCTATTGGCCTTCAATGATGAGTCAACTCAAAGAGAGGTTTATGGCCAGATAATAGGTGGAAGGTTGTCATCTAAAGAAGTTGAGCAAATGGCATCGTCTTCAAAACCCTCAAAATCCAAGAGATCTAAATTATCAACCCAAGAGATGAATCGTTTTCAGAATCTAGAAAAAAACCTAGGCGAGATGCTCAAGGTTCCAGTTCTTATTCGTTCGACTGACAAAGGCGGCCATATTGTCATCAAATTCGCCACTCTTCAGGAGCTCAATAAAGTCGCAAAAAGAATAATAGACTAGTAGATTGTCTATTATTCACTCCATGACGCCGATAGCAGGCGTTTATTGTTGGTAGCTTTAATATTGTTGCACTGAACAGTATGAATACTTACCCCTCGATTGATAGTCACATAGCCCCTTATTTTGTCTCCAACTTGAGGATTACAGCATTTAGCTAGTTTGTACATTAGGCCAGTTTGGTCTTGAATTATTGGAATACCAGTTTTTGTTATTGCGACGACAACTTTTTTATTTATCTGTTTTTTTGTTTCTTTTTCTTCTTCTTTAATGCCCTGAGCTTCTTTTAATTTCTTTTCTTCGATGGCAAACCAGCTCTTTATTTTTTTTCTAGCCTCAGCCGTCTTCACATTTTTTAGCCAGTCAAAAGATGGTTTAGCGACCTTGCCTTTAAGAATTTCTACAACATCACCGTTTTTAAGCTTGTAGCTTAGAGGGACTATTTTTCCATTGGCTTTGGCTCCTTTGATTGAATGGCCCAGGTCAGTGTGAATCGCATAAGCGAAATCAACCGGCGTTGCGCCGTCGGGCAGATCTTTAACGTCGCCCTTAGGCGTAAAAGCAAAAATCCTATTTTTAAAGAAATCTATTTTAAGGTTAGTAAGGCCATCTCTAGGTTTCATTTCCTGGAGAAATTGTTTAAGCTGGCTAACCCACTGGGTCTCTCTTAGGTCGGCCTTGAACACTTTTTTCTTTCCACCCTCACCGTAAGCCCAATGAGCGGCGATTCCATTTTCGGCATGCTCATGCATCTTGGGGGTGCGTATTTGTATTTCAACAATACGGCCTTTCTCGCAGAAAATAGTTGTGTGCAAAGATTGATATCCGTTTGGTTTTGGTACGGCGATGTAGTCCTTAATGAGACCGGGGAACGGTTTGTAGTTTTTATGAATAATGCCAAGAGCTTCGTAACATGATTTTATGTCAGGAACTATTATTCTCATCGCCACAAGATCAAAAACTTTATCTGAATCCATGTCATGTTTTTTTATCTTGGTATATAAGCTGTAGTAATACTTAGCTCTTGAGTGAAGATCTATAACATTTATTCCGGCATCGGTCAGTCCTCTTTTTATTATCGGCTTAGTTCTATCTATATATTCCATTCGATCGTTATATTTTTCTTTTACATTTTTAATAAGCCAAGCATATTCATCGGGGTAAACATAGGGGAAGGCCATATCTTCCAGCTGGCCCTTTAATTTTCCCATTCCCAGTCGAGCAGCGATGGGGGCATAAATTTCTAAAGTTTCAAGAGCAATCCTTTTCTGAGATTCCTTAGGTTGGTACCTCAAAGTTTCCATATTGTGATATCGATCGGCTAGCTTAATAAGTATTACTCTAATATCTTCAGCCATGGCGAAAAGCATTTTCTTTAAGGAGGCAATATTCTCGAGAGCAGTTTTTTTATTGGGAGAATTCGGCGAATATTCTATTTTACCTAATTTAGTGACGCCCTCGACGAGAAATAATATTTCTTGGCCGAAATCACGTTTCAAGTCTTCGGGTTTAATATTTGTATCTTCAAGGGTGTCATGGAGGAGGCAGGCGGCGATAGTAGTTGCGTCCATACCAAGTTCAGAAAGGAAATAAGCCGCGCAAAGCGGGTGATTTATATAATCTTCCCCGGACATGCGTTTTTGTCCTCGATGGACAAGCTCGGCGGTATTATAGGCCTTTTGGATCAGGGCTTGATCGGTTTCGTTTAGGCCTGGATTATTAAATATTTTTTCAAGAATTGACGTCATTATGTATGTTGGCATGAATAACAAAGTTGTTTGGCGAAATTATTACTAACGGGGATATTCCCCGTTTTTGTTTTGAAATCAGGGCGAATTTCTAGCCATTTGAACTTTGTCTAACAAATGTCCAAGCTTAAGCTCAGCTATCCCCATCTCGCAGACCTTTCTTTTTTCGAGAGACAAACTGCTTAAATTAATTGATAATTTAGCTACCTGCCTGCCGGCAGGCAGGTATTGAGTTCGGGTGTTGAGACTTAGGGAAACAGGGCCTGAAATCAATAAGCTAAATTGAGATTAATTTGAGTAATTTGGCACGAAGACAAAAAGGCGGTCGAGAAGATGGGGATAATTGAGCGATGATTATTTCTTTGGGAATCTTTTAAATCTAGTGCTTTTTTTCTTTTCTTCTTTTAATATTTCTAGTGCTCGAGGAAGCTCGATTTTATAAACGTCATCTGTTTTTAGCGAGCGGAAATCGCCATCGTGGGCAATATATGGCCCGAAGCGTCCGATGTTAGCAGTGATTTCTTTTCCTGTCTCTGGATTGGTGCCAAGGATGCGGGGCAAGCTTAAGTATTTTAGGGCATCTTCAAGGGTAACGGTTGCTGGGTCTTTTTCTTTTGGTATGCTTGCTCGTCGTGGTTTTGGGTTCTCTTTTGTTTCCCGCCCGGATGACCCGGTCGGATGGGTTTCTCCCAGCTGGACGTAAGGACCAAAACGGCCATCAAGAATAAAAACTGGCAGACCGGTTTTTTCATCGGTCCCCACTGGTTTATTTGGTTCGACTACTGAACCGTCTATCCGGCGGGCGCCCTTGCATTCAGGATATCGTTCGCAACTCATAAATTTTCCGCCACGGCCAAGCTTGATTATCATAGGACTTCTGCATGTGGGACATTTCCATTCATCGGGAGCGGTGCCTAGATTGGTCAGTTTATCTATCTCTTCTTTGGCTTTAACATCTTTATGAAATGGTTCGTAAAAATCCCTGAGAGTTTTGACGTATTCTCTTTTTCCGGTTGCGATATCGTCAAGCTCATCTTCCATTTCAGCGGTAAAAGTATCACTTATATAGTTTGTAAAATTTTTTTCAAGAAATGAACTGACGACTTCGCCGGTGTCGGTGGGTTTAAGAGCTTTACCTTCTTTTTCAACATATTTACGATCGTTAAGAGTTTTAATAATTGAAGCGTAGGTAGAAGGTCGTCCGATGCCCCTTTTTTCTAGCTCTTTAACTAGGCCGGCTTCTGTGTAGCGAGGCGGTGGTTCGGTGTGTTTCTCTTCGCTGGCCATGTCTTTAAGGGTTAATTTTTCATCCTTGTTAATTTTGGGCAATTCAATATCTTCTCCTCTAGCTCGCGTATCACAGGCAAGCCAGCCGTCGAAGATGACTCGTGAGCCAGTAACCGAGAAGTTTGGGAAATTACCCCCGTTATCGATGTTGGTGATTATTTTTGAGCGTAAGAGTTTAGCATCGGTCATTTGAGAGGAAATTGTTCTTTCTCTGATTAGGCGGTACAGTTTTTTCTGCTCTTCGTTATAGCCGGCACTTTCCTGAGCAGAGTTTGTTGGACGAATCGCTTCATGGGCTTCTTGGGCAGTTTTGCTTTTAGTTTTGAAAGATCGAACTTCTACATATTCTTTTCCATATGTTTTTTCTATAAAGCCGGCAATTTTTGCTTGAGCAGAGGAAGCAATACTAACACTGTCAGTGCGCATATAGGTGATCAATCCTTGCTCATAAAGTTTCTGGGCGATGATCATAGTTCGGGCCGGTGAAAATCCAAGATGGGAGCTTGCTGATTGTTGAAGGGTTGAGGTAGTGAATGGCGATCGGGGTGAGCGCTTAACTTCATTTTCGGTAATATCTTTAACAAACCACGAACCGGCCCTACCTTTTTCAAGTATTTTTTCTGCAATTTTTTTATCTCTCGGCTCTTCTTCACAAGTAGTAATAAAAATTGTTTTATTACTGCCAGAGACTTCAGCGGTGATGACATAGTAGTCCTCACTTTTGAAAGCCCTAATTTCTCGTTCTCGTTCCATTATAATTCGAAGAGCGGGGGATTGAACTCTTCCAGCTGATAAACCGTAACGAACTTTTTTCCAGATAAGACCGGAAAGGTCATAACCCACCAGTCGATCAAGGACTCGGCGGGCTTCCTGGGCCCTAACTAACTCTTGATCGATCTCTCTCGGGTATTCCAATGCTTCTTGGATCGCTTCTTTAGTTATTTCGTGAAAAACAATCCGCTTCGGTTTTTTTAAACCAAGAACCTCTGATACGTGCCAAGCGATTGCTTCTCCTTCACGGTCGGGATCGGTGGCAAGGTAAATTTGATCAGCTTTTTTAGCGGCATTTTCCAGATCGTTAATAATGTCTTTTTTATCTTCATCGATTTCATAATGGGGAATAAAACCGCCCTTAATATCGATCGCTTTTTTATTGCTTTTCGGTAAGTCTCGAATGTGGCCGATAGAAGCACGCACGGAAAAACCACTACCGAGGTATTTGGAGATAGTCTTCGATTTTGTTGGACTTTCAACTATAACTAATTGCATGAATATTTTTCGTTTTTCTTTTTAATTTTTCCTTTTATTTCGAGCATCGAGATGGCAGTGATAGCAGGTGATGCTTCCAAGCCCGAATTCTTTATTATCTCATCGATAGATAGCCCGCCACTCCCATCAAGTATATCAAGAATCTTTTGCTCGACTGGATTTTTTGTTGATATGTTGCTTTTTGATTCAAGATTAAGTTTAGGATTTTTTGAATATTCCTCAAGAATGTCCTCGGCTGATGTTACAGGCTTAGCTCCGTTTTTGATTAGATTATTAGGTCCAGCCGAGACGAAAGAAAATATGCTTCCGGGTACGGCAAAAACATCTCGATTTTGATCAGCGGCTGATTTGGCGGTAATAAGGGAACCGCTTTTTTCTGCTCCTTCTACTATTAATACACCTTTTGATAGCCCGCTGATTATTCTATCCCGAACGGCGAAATTCAATGCGTAAATATCGGTTTCTTTTTTGTATTCTGAGACTAAAAGGCCATTGTTTTTAAGTATCTCCATGGCTAGGAGGAAATTTACTCTTGGCCCGATGTTGCCATCCTTAACTGTTGAGCCTAGTACAGCTATGGTTGGCAGTTCATTATCTAATGCCGTTTGGTGGGCAACGGCATCGATTCCCATAGCAAGTCCTGAGACGATTGTCATTCCGCTGTTGGCTAAGCCGGAAACAATTTTCTCGGTTGCTTCTTTGCCGTAAGCGGTTAATTTGCGAGTACCAACAACCCCGAAGCAAAAAGTGCTAAGAAGTTTAATATTGCCTCGGCAATACAATTGTTTTGGAGGATCGTGGATTTGAGCAAGCAGCTTAGAATACTCCTTGGCCCCGTATTTTATTTCTAATATAGGAAACAACATGAGCGGAAGGATACTGGATATGGCTTGATTAGTCAATTCTCGATTTTCTAAACATGGTATATACTATATACATGTATTTATCGGTAATTATTCCGGCATACAATGAGGAAAAAAGAATTGGTTCGACCCTCAAATCGATTGATGAGTATTTGGGTCGTCAAAATCATCTTGAGCGAAGCCGAACGGATGACTATGAGATATTGGTAGTTAACGATGGTTCCAAAGATAACACTGCTGATTTAGTAAATGGACTCCGATCAGAGGTAGTAGGTTTACGATTGATAGATAACAAAGAAAATCATGGCAAGGGATATGTGGTGAAGCAGGGGATGCTTGAGGCCAAAGGAGAATTACGTCTTTTTACTGATGCCGATAACTCAACTTCGATCGATCACTTGGATAAATTTATTCCATACATGAATCAGGGTTATTCGGTTGTCATTGGTTCCATTGGCATTTCTGGCCACAAAGTTGCTTCTGGTAGTGAGCCGGCATGGAGAAGAATATCGGGGAAATTAGGAAATTTATTTATACAGATAATGGCTGTTCCAGGTATTCAAGATACCCAGAGAGGTTTTAAACTATTTACGGCAGATGCTGTTAATAAAATTTTTCCTAAATTAACTATTACCAGATGGGGTTTTGACATTGAAGTCCTTGCTTTGGCTAGAAAGTTTGGCTATAAGATAAGGGAATTGCCCGTTGACTGGAAAAACGACCCAAACTCGAAAGTCGGATTAAAAGTCTATTTTCAGGTGCTACTAGAAACAGTTAAGATAAGATGGAACCTGATGACAGGCGTTTATAATAAATAATTAGAGTTAAAAAATATTTAATATGCTAGAACCGCTAAATGAATTTAGACAGGATTTAGTTTCTGGTGAGTGGGTGCTTTTTGCCACCAAACGGACTCATAGTTTCAGAAAGTATGAAGAAGACGTTCCCCAAACTAAGGATGAATGTCCTTTTGAAAATCTTGATGATTCTGGCCAAAGCGTACTCTGGTATTATCCGGATAATAATAATTGGTCTGCTGCTGTTATTAAGAATAAGTTTCCAGCGGTTACTCAGAATCTTTGTCCAACCGAGAAGAGTTATGGTCCATTCAAAACGTTTGAGGCTATAGGGGACCATGAGGTTGTTGTTTATCGAGAGCACGATCGCGGAATTTATGATTTCTCCGTCCAGGATTTTAACAATATGATCAAGGTTTATAAGAAAAGATTTACTGAATTAGCCGAACAGGCAGAGTGTACAAAATATATATTAATATTCCACAATCACGGCCGGGCGGCAGGAGCTAGTGTTTACCATCCGCACTCACAAATTATTACCACTCCCATTTTACCCCCCGATGTTTCTAAAAGTGTTAATGGCGCACTTCAGTACTATAAAGATCATAAAAAAAGGGTTTACTCGGAACTTTTAGAATGGGAGCAAAAAGAAAGATCACGAATAGTATATGAGAACCAACACTTTATAGTTTTTTGTCCCTATGTCTCCAAGTATCCGTATGAGATGAGAATATTTTCGAAAGAAAGTCATGCTCACTTTAATCAAATGCCTGATAATATTGATGAATATTACGCCGATGCTTTATATACGGCAATTCAAAAAGTAAAAATTGTTTTGGGCAATCCTTCTTTTAATATGTTTATTCATACCGCTCCCATAGTAAGTGATCTTGGCGTTCACATGCACGAATTTTATCATTGGCATACCGAAATAATTCCTCACCTTAAAATAGATGCCGGTTTTGAAATCGGAACTGGGGTAGAGGTTAATCCTGTTGACCCAGATCAATCAGCCGAAGCCTTAAGGACGGCCAAACTATGATAAATAAAAAGTTAATAGTAGCCAACTGGAAGAATCGTCCCGAAAGTCTTGCCGAAGCCGAAGGGATTTTGGAATTTACAAATGATTATCTAGAATCTTTAAGTGAGAGTCGTCAATTTAGTTTAGTTTTTTGTCCGCCTTTTGTGTTTATTGAAGAGGTGGCCAAAATTCTAGGAGCTTCACACCTAGAACACGAAGCTTCTCTTGGAGCCCAAGATATTGCCAGTGAAGATAAAACTGCTCTTACAGGAGAAGTTTCGGCCTCTATGATTAGTAATTTAGGGGTTAGATATGTTATAGTTGGTCACTCTGAAAGGAGATGGAAGTTAGGTGAATCCGATGAGATTGTAAACAAAAAGTTAAAAATTGTTTTACAAAATGACATGATACCCATTGTTTGTATAGGTGAGAGGACTAGAGATGATAACTTTAAAAAGTTTTTAGAGGAACAAATTAGCAAAACTTTTAAAGGACTAACCGCTGATGAAGTGGAGAAGTGTATAATTGCTTATGAGCCAGTTTGGGCAATTAGCACAAATCCGGGGGCCAAACCCGATACTCCGGCTTCTGCCCTTGAATCAATTCATTTTATAAAAGATTTCTTAACTTTAAACTTTAAACTTTTAACTTTTAACTTTCTTTATGGTGGTTCCGTGACTTCTAAAAATGTTGACGCCTTCCTTAAGGAGAAAGAGATAAATGGTGTCCTTATTGGCGGAGCTAGTGTTAATAAGGAAGAATTTGTTAAAATTCTTAAGGTGGTTTCGAATCTCAGCTAAGTAATATATTACCGAGGGGCGGCCCTTGGTAATCATCACAATGCGTATAATGCCCGGTATTAGTCAATTGAATAACAAGAAGGTATTATTGCGTTCTGACTTTGACGTGCCAGTTGTAGATGGTAAAATCATTGAAAAATTTAGGATTCAAAAACAGAAACCGGTTATCGATTTTTTATTGAAACAATCGGCAGTGGTAATGGTTGCTCACATTAAGGCAGTCGAGTCATTTAGGGAGATAGTCTCAGGGCTAGAAGGCCTGTTGGATAGAAAAATCGAATTAATAAATAATCTAGGAGGGCTGGGCTTGAGGATTAGTAAGTTAAGGCAGGGCGAGCTGTGTTTGCTGGATAATATCCGAAACTGGCCGGGCGAAGAAAAAAATGATGAATTATTTGCTAAAACTTTATCGACCGGATTCGATCTGTATATAAATAATTGTTTTTCTACAAGCCATCGCAAGCATGCCTCGCTTGTTGCCATTACTAAATTTCTCCCGTCTTATGCCGGATTTTTAGTTGAAGAAGAAACGACCCACCTTGATAAAATGATAAATCTTCCCAAGGATGGGAAAATATTTATAATGGGAGGAGCAAAGACAAAGACCAAGATCCCGGTAATTAAGAATTTTATTGATAAAGCCCAGAATATTCTTGTCGGCGGAGTGGTGGCCAATGATATTTTAAA
>CAZCYM010000004.1:5966-20029 GCA_964502945.1 uncultured Candidatus Saccharibacteria bacterium | reverse complement strand
TCATTCTTTTGAGTTTTGCTTGCTCTCTAATCACATTTTTATATTGTCCGTTTATGTCTAATTGCATATTACTATTCTATTATCAATAAACCGCTAAATCAACATTGGACTCAACGTGTTGAATATTATGGCGTATCATAACATTCAATTTCTTCAGGCATCTCTTTGCCTACTAAATCGAAACTAATTTAAGTGTTTATTCGAAGATAAAAAGTAGGTCGAGAATATTGATGGCGATAACGAAAATAAACTAAAACTTAACGGCCACTGATTCGCGAGCGGCCTCGTCATTAAGCTGAAAAAACTCTGCTTTCTGGAAACCAAACTGACCGGCAATGAGATTAGTGGGGAAGGATTCAACTGCAGTGTTGAGAGTCATAACATTTGTGTTGTAGAACCTGCGAGCGGCTTGGATCTTGTTTTCTGTATCAGAAAGCTCGTCCTGTAACTTGGTAAACGACTCGACTGCCCTTAATTGCGGATAGGCCTCTGACAGCGCAAATAAGCTCTTTAGAGCCCCAGAAAGCATCGTTTCGGCTTGAGCATGCTCAGCGACAGTTTGAGCTCCCATAGCCCTAGATCGGGCCTGAATAACCGCATCGAGAGTAGACCGCTCATGCTCGGCATAGCCCTTTACTGTTTCGACTAAATTGGGAATTAGGTCATATCGCCTCTTTAATTGAACATCGATATCAGACCAGGATTCCTTAACTCTATTCCGACTCCTAACTAGCATGTTATAAGCCCCAACAAGCCATAAACTGACAACAACCAGAACTACTACTAGAATTATAATTGGTGACATAAAAACCAATTTCTAATCTCTAAACTCTAACTTCTAAACAATATCAAAATTCTAATGATCGAAATTCAAAACGTTTTGATATTTGAATTTGGAATTTTGGATTCCTGCCTGCCGGCAGGCAGGTGTTTAGGATTTAGATATTAGGATTTAGAATTTACTTTTCATTTATGGTAGCACTTTTTATCAGTCCTACAAATAGCGGATGTGGAGATAACGGACGAGATTTTAATTCCGGATGAAATTGCGTAGCAACAAAAAATTTGTTTTTAGGAAGTTCAACAATCTCCACCAATTTTCTTTCCGGATTAACTCCAGCAACTTTCAAACCCTTGGCCTCAAGTTTTTTAACGTAATCATTATTTACCTCATATCGATGGCGATGTCTTTCAGAGATTAAATCTTGGCCGTAATACTTGCGACTTAAACTATCCTTAACCAACCGGCATTTGTATCCGCCAAGGCGCATCGAGCCGCCCAAATTTTTTTCTTTTATCTTGGCAATTTGATCGGGCATGGTGGTTATTACAGGATAGGGAGTATTTTTGTTAACCTCGGTGGTGTGCGCATCGTCGAGTCCACAGGCATTTCTAGCAAATTCAACCACCGCCAGCTGAAGCCCATAGCATAGACCGAGAAATGGAATATTATTATTCCTAACATAATTAACGGCCAAAATCTTACCCTCAACGCCGCGCGAACCAAAACCTCCCGGAACAATTACCCCATCGAGTTTTTTAAGTTCTTCTAGGGCCGCTGGAGTTTTCTCATACATCTCAGCATTAAGCCAGATAATTTCCGGATGTCGTTTTAATGACCAGGCGGCATGTTTAACAGCTTCAATAACTGAAATATATGAATCGGCCAAGATAAAATCACCAGTACCAAAATATTTCCCGACAATGCCAATCTTTACCGACTTTGATGAAGTTTTTATATTTTTGACCAGATTATTCCATGGTCTGGATTTTTTTGATCTTGGCTTAAGATCTAATTTTTCTAGAATTCTTTTGCCTAGATTATCTTTTTCAAAATTCACCGGCACTTCATATATAGAATTAATGTCTGGCGCGGAAATAACATCCTGGACGGCAACATTGCAGAAAATAGACACCTTCTGTTTTCTGATGCTATCAAGAGGTTGAGATGAGCGGGCAATTATAATATCGGGCTGAATACCAGCATAGTTCATTGACCGAACAGCATGCTGAGTCGGCTTGGTCTTCATCTCCCCGATCATTGCTGGAATAGGAAGATAGCTTACAAGCATAAATAATATCTGACCTGGCCTCTTCAATTTCATTATTCTTCCAGTTTCAAGAAACAATAAGTTCTCATATTCCCCCACCGTTCCCCCTATTTCAACCAAGACAAAATCTGCCTTGGTTTTTTTAGAAACTTTGATTAAACGCTCTTCTATCTCATCGGTAACATGGGGAATTATCTGAACACATTTGCCCCCATATTTAAGATTTCGTTCCCTGTCTATAACCGCGCGATAAAGCGATCCCGAGGTCATATAGTTATCACGAAGAATGTCCTTGCCAAGAAAACGCTCATAATTACCCAAATCCTGATCCGATTCTATCCCATCCTCAGTAACAAAAACTTCACCGTGCTCAGTGGGATTCATCGTTCCAGCATCAACATTGAGATAGGGGTCTATCTTTACAGCCGTAACATTAAAACCATAATTTTCTAGAATCCTACCAGTCGAAGCGACAGTAATACCCTTTCCGATACCAGACATTACACCACCGGCAACAAATATAAACTTAGTTTTCATTATAACTTGCTGATTGCTCTCGCCTTAATACTGGCGAGGACGCCCTTGACTAACTTCTTCGTTAAAATCTCCGCTTGCTCATCATCATATATTAAATACGATTCCTCGCAATTCTCGATTTTGCCTCGAATTTGGTCAAGCCAGCTGCGTTCTAATATTATATATTATCATAAATGAAAAGAGCAGCGAATGAATGCTGCTCTTTTCATTTTAGTAGTCCATTCCACCCATGCCCGGAGGCATACCGCCGGCTGAAGGTGTTTTCAGTTCTGGAAGGTCGGTGATAACTGCTTCGGTAGTTAGTACCAGAGACGCAACGGAAACAGCATTGGTAAGAGTAGCTTTGACAACTTTGAGGGGATCTATGATTCCTTCCTTGAACATATCTACATATTCACCGGTAGCGGCATTTAGACCCATACCGGATTCCATCGAAAAAACTTTTGAGACAACTTCATTGGAATCTTTGCCGGCATTTTCAGCAATTGCTCGCAGTGGCTTTTCTAATATCGTTTTAATTATCAAAACGCCCCTAGCCTCATCCCCAACAGCCGGAACACCTTTTATCGAAGTAACGACTAACTCCTTAGCCGCTTCAAACAAGGCCACCCCTCCGCCAGCAACAATTCCTTCTTCGAGAGCCGCTCGAGTTGCATTAACCGCATCTTCAATCCTGAATTTCTTTTCTTTTAATTCTGTTTCAGTGGTAGCGCCAACTTTTAGCACCGCCACTCCGCCAGATAGCTTACCCAGACGCTCCTGAAATTTTTCTTTATCAAATTCAGAGCTTGATTTAGCAATTTGAGATTTTAGCTGAGCAATTCTTTTATCGATTTCCGATTTTTTACCCTTGCCCCCGACAAAAGTAGTAGTTTCTTTAGCCGCAACAATACGACGAGCTTTTCCTAGCATAGACAGTTCAACACTCTCAAGCTTCATTCCTTTTTCATCAGAAATAACTTGGCCATCAGTAACTATCGCCAAATCTTCTAACATTTCCCTTTTCCTGTCTCCAAATCCAGGGGCTTTGACAGCTAGGGTCGAGAAGTTACCCCTTAATTTATTAACAACTAAAGTAGCTAAAGCATCACCATCAACATCTTCAGCAACTATGACCAGCTCCCTTTTACCCGCCTTTGATAACTGCTCAAGTACTGGAACAATGTCTTGAATTGAAGAAATTTTCTTATCCGTAATCAAAATAAAAGCATCCTCGAAAACTGCTTCCATCCTTTCGGCATTGGTCACCATATAAGCCGAGACATAGCCCTTGTCTATTTGCATTCCCTCAACAAGCTCTTTGGCCATCTCGGTTGATTGAGATTCCTCTACGGTCACAACCCCGTCCTTACCAACTTCCTTAAAAACATCGGCAATCAATTTTCCAATCTCCGAATCATTGGCCGATATTGAGGCAACTTCTTTTATTTTTTCGTAACTGGAAACAATTTTTTTCTTTTTATTTAAATAATTGATGACCCAATCAACGGCCTTATCCATTCCTTTCTTGAGAACTAAAGGATTGGCACCGGAGTTGACGGCGCTAAATCCCTCGGCTACAATGGCCTGAGCAAGGACAGTCGCCGTAGTTGTTCCATCGCCGGCAACGTCGTTGGTTTTAGAAGCGACTTCTTTGACTAAGTCGGCGCCGACATTTTCAAATTTATCCTTTAATTCTATTTCTTTAGCCACCGTGACACCATCTTTAGTAATAGTCGGGGAACCAAACCCCTTATCAATAACAACATTCCTCCCTTTAGGACCCAAGGTAACTTTGACCGCATTGGCCACTTTGTCGACACCTCTTTTTAAAGCCTCCCGGGCTTCTTCTTTATAATAAATTTGTTTTGACATTTCACTTCTAATCTACGAATTTTTACTAATTTACGAATCGGGATACAAGTGTCTCCGTTCTTATTCGTATATTCGTACTAATTCGTACATTCGTAGTAACTTATTCCAAAACGGCGAGTATATCCTCCTCGCGGACAATTAAATATTCTTTGCCGTCAATTTTAATCTCATCTGGACCATATTTCTTGAATAAAACAATCTGGCCTTTCTTAACTTCTAAAACAACTCTTTTACCTTCGCCGGTTGGCGAACTTGTCCATTTGCCAGGACCAACGGCAACAACTTTGCCCTTTTCAGGTCTTTCCTTATCAACAGTATCGGGAAGAATAATACCTCCCTTTTTCTTCTCATCGCGAACCGGTTCAAGGAGAATGTGATCGGATAATGGTTTTATCATAGTTTCATATAACATATAGCATGTAACATGTAACAATTAGGGCTTGATACGTGATTCATGACATATGAATTCTAATTTTAGTAGTCTATATCTTCAAGTGCTAATTATAATCGGTAGCCGATAAAAGTCAACCCCCGTTTGAGGAATAGTACCTAACAATAAAAATCCCCGATAAATCAGGGGATTTTAGTCTATTTTATCCAGAGCAGCCAGAAATGTCTCTTGTTCTTAGTCTTATTACTATCAGCGGACTTAGATTTTTCCTTAGCGTTAACGCTTATACTAAAGGTAGCATCAAAATCAATAAAATGATCCAGGGGCGGAGTCGTACTAAACACCACTTCAAGATTATCCTTGGCTGGCAATTGACGAATGTCGCTATCACTCAAATCACCCCATTGCAAAGGTGTTTTGGCTGAAGACTTGGCAATGGCCTTATCACCCTCCTGGTCATTCTTCGACTTGACCATTAACTGCTGAACGTAAAGAATGTTATTCTGCCGATTCATGACCTTGCTTACCTCGCTAATGGCACCCCAGACAGAACTGGATCTATTAATAACGACGTTTCGTTTATCGGTAAACTTTGAGCTACTCTGAACAAAAACAGTAATAACGCCCGGATCCCCTGAACCAAGCCGAGACATAAAGTCATCGGGAATCTTTACTGGAATACTGATTTGTTTTGTCGCTCCGGTCAAAACTTTTTCAAGAACTAGATTTATGTAAACTGTTTCTCCCGGAGAAGCAGAGCTTTGGGACAAGAATGAGGTTCTGGCTTTCCAAACATCCAGGTTACTAACTAGATCAATGTGAATTTGAACTTTTTCAACATTATCAATCAACCCATTAGAGTCTAGACTTTTAAAAATAGCCGAATCCAAGCTATCAAACAATTTAGTAAATGGATCTTTGTTTTCTTTTGCCTCAACTTGTACAGGAATAATATTCTTCAGAAAAATCTCCGGTTCGTCCTTTACCACTATCCTGGCCCAATAAGCAAGCGACAGTTTGTCCAAGTTACCAAGCAAACCTTGCGTCCATAGATATGGGAGACCATTCATAAGCTGTCTAGTGATGGGACTTATGGCAATCTCCTCCCGAAAAGAAAAGGTTTGGTCGTTAATATGAATATCAACCCCGTAAGGAACAAGGGGTGTGCTCACTCCAAGAATACCGGCAATCTCATAAGCGCCGTCGACAACTATCAAGCCCTGCGTATCCAGATAGCAACCGGCAACTATATATGGCCGAAGCGGTGTTTGAATTGTTGCCGAAACTTTAACATGAGAAAACGGATACTTGACCATGCCTGCCCCAAAAAGTGGATGACCAAAAGCATAGACCTCATTATCATCAACCCAGGTAACCGTTCCGGAAGCAGGAACAGCAATTTCTCCCCAAGCAAAATAAACACTTATCATCGAACCAGGCTTAAGAACCTTTCCGGCTGAGTCGGAACACTTAGCCGACACTCCAACTTCACCAGCCAAGCCGTTCATCTTGGGAAAAAGCATAAGATTATAGTATTCCAGACCCCTAAATGAGATCTTGGGAGGGAGATGATTAACTAGATACGATGCCATATATCCACCGCTCCGAGCTCCAAGCATATACTCCGCCGGAGTAAACATAAAATTCATGCCGTCTTCGATTAAAGAACCAATGCCATAGCTTAGAGCACCGACAAGAGTGCCGTTTGCCCTACAATCATCTACGTCTTTTTTACAATTAATAAATATTGGACTGCCGCTCATACCGGCTACTGGTCCAATTTTTTCTAAAGGAGCCCTCAAAGAAGTCCCAACAGGACCCCCTGAAAGACGAGCTAAGACAAGATTCAGATTAAGAGTATTTACAGGCTCACCTAATTCAACATCAAATGGTTCCGGCTCAATGCCCTCAAAAGTACTAAAACCAACAGCTTGTGTGCCTGGTTTAACGTCTTTAATTTTAAGAACCTTGGGCATTTCAGCAAAGGATAATTCGGCAGAAAATAATACAAATAAAATCAAAAACAACAAACGATAGCCCCTAGTAACCATTTTCTGGACCTTCTATTTAAAAGTACTCGATTAAAAAAGATTTAACACAAACAAGGATTGTTAGCAATAGTTATCCACAACGCCTGTAAGCTACGGAAAATAAACACCTCCAACTAAGGAGGTGCTGAAAATATTATTTAGCAGTTAAAATTTCGATCGCTTTCTGGAACTGCACGTCTCTCGCTGTTTTGTATTCAAATGATTTAAAATCGCTCGGCTGTTCTATCTCAATATCGGGAACGACGCCGTTTTCTGAAACGTTAGTCCCATCGGGCAAAAAATAATGAGCAATTGTAAGTCTTAAAATTGGGCCACTGCTAGAATCGGATAGATTAAAAATTGGAAGACCGGTACTAACATCGAAAAATGCCTGGACCGTCTGCTTGCCATAGGTTCTAACTCCAACAAGAGTTGCAATTTTATAATACTTTAGATCTCCAGCGATAATTTCCGCAGCCGAGGCAGAATTGTTGTCTATCAAGACGACGACATTCTTAGGATATAATCCCTTAGTAGTAGTTGATGTAAGTATGCTCTCTCCGCTCCTACTCTTTGTGGTAATAATGGGCTGACCAAGACCCACAAAATAACCCAAAATTGATTGAGCACAGCTCACTAATCCACCAAGGTTATTTCTTAAATCGATCATTAACCCCCGAGAATTCTTTAATTTGTCGGCGGCTTCAAAAAATCTGTCAGCTGTTTCTTCTTTGCAGCTGCTAATCTTGAGATAATCTAAATTTTTATCGAGAGTGGCATACTCAAGACTGGGGGCAACGATTTTTTCTAGAACAAGCACTACATTTGATCCCTGCTGTGATCCTACCCTTTTTACTTCTAAAGTAACCGACGAACCTTCTCCGTTTTTCTTAATTAGTCTAACAACCTCCTCTTTATCTAGGCCCCATATATTCTGACCGTTTACTTTTAATATAAAGTCTCCCCCACGAAGACCGGCTTTTTCTGCAGGAGAATTTGGAAAAACATTGATAATAAGTATAAACTTACCGATCTCATCAATTTGAGCTCCAATGCCAAAGTAATTTTGCTCGCCGAATGACCCCTTAAATGCATCAACCTCCGAACCAATATAGAGTGTGTTATTAGGATCTAGGCTCTCGGGGATTCCCTTCATCGCTAGTCTCAAAAGATCCTCGAATGGTTTCTCCTGAACATAAGACCCGTGAATAACATTTAATAGTTTGGTTAAATCGTTTAGCTCATCGGCTAACTCCGGATTTTTCTTAACAAATTCCACCATAGCCAATTGATCTTGACTAAAATTTGTAACTTTATTACTAGAGCCAAGATTAGCACTCTGATTGACCTGCTTTTTGGTGAAAAATCCGCCTACAAACAATGATAATACTGCTGTGGCTAGAAGAAG
Source organism: uncultured Candidatus Saccharibacteria bacterium (assembly GCA_964502945.1). Lineage (GTDB taxonomy): Bacteria > Patescibacteriota > Minisyncoccia > 2-02-FULL-40-12 > GWA2-44-9 > 2-01-FULL-39-28. The sequence goes on along the minus strand of CAZCYM010000004.1, from coordinate 11,758 downwards.
CATTCGACCAGATTTGTTACTCATAGACTAACCCTTTCTTGGTTTTTAAAGTTCCCACCCCTGACAACTAACATAACTATATAATAAAAAACTTGCTAAGTCAACCCCGAATCTTTTTCATCAATATGGGGCACTATTCCGAATCTTTTTAGACCGGCTCTGTATTTTTCGATGACGGTTTTCTCAAAAGAATGAGGGTGGAATTCCAGCTCCCAATCCGTAAAAACTATTCTCCCGCCCGATTCATGAATAACCGGATCGCTTTTTATTCTTTTTTGTTGCCCATATTTTAAAACCATCTCGAGGGTATTCCCGATGGAAAAATCAAGAATAAACTCCGAGGTTTTAGCAAAAATTATAAATATACCAGACGGCTTAATGTCCCGACCTACAAAATTCCTTTGGGAACGAAAATTATAAGCATGGTTGTTTAGCCACAGGTTCGCGACATAAAATTGATCAAGAATCTCTGGCTTGATCATCGCCGGCTTAAGATTAATATAAGTTTGAGCGTTAAAAATACTTTCGTGATTGATATATAAATTATCGTCGGTAACATAATGATTAAAACATAGCTTATCGGGAGCAACCTTTTGATTCTTCTTTCTCCTAATTCCTAAAAGTGAACTGATAGCCCATAAAAAAAATCGGCAGGTATAAAGCCGGCCCGATCTTACTATTATAAGAACGTCGAAATCACTTTCTTCAGTAGTATTATCAATCGCCATCGAACCGGAAGCAAAAACGCCTCTTAGGTAGGGCGCCAAAGCCAAATACTTTACCGTCCTTAGAAATTTTTTCCATTTCCTAGCCGATATCTTATCTCGTTCTATCCTTAATTCATAAAGATCGCTCCGGCCATTAAGAAAATAAAAACCATTTTTCTGATTAATAATTCCGGGGTCGACTAACCGACCTAGTTCGTCGATGATATCGCTGAGTTTAATTTCTCCGATTCCACCCTGAATATTTGAGAGCCGGCCAGGATTAACTAAGTACTTATATATCTCAACTAAAGTGAGGGGATGATCAAAAATATCATAGTATATGATCGTAGCCAAAATTGAATTGCGAAGATATGTAGCTGTGCTGGGCATAAAAAAAGACTATCAAAAAGATAGTCTTTTTCAAACTTGTAATCTCACCTGGACAAAAAATACACTCCCAGGCCCAAGAAAACTGAAGCTCCAAGAAGACAATACCAGTAAAGTTCTTGGAATACTTTTTCTTTTTGAGTGTTTTCTACTCTCAGCCTAGAATTAGTAACCCTATTAATTATCTTCAAAGCAATCTGGCTATCTGATACCGTATCGAGTTCAAAGTACTCACCACCGGTAGTTGAGGCAATATTCCTTAGCGAACGACGGTCAATTGAGGAATGGACGGGTTTAGACTCCTCGGGATCAGGTGGTGGAGCAGGAACCTGAACTTGGTCCCCAAATTCATCGTAGTAAAAAGCGGGTATGATCGGACCGAGATCAGGAATAACACCACCGACAGTAGTCCCAACACCAATCACATAAACCGGAGCTACATTCTTTACTATTTTGAAAATTGCTTCCATTTTTCCGCTCCAAGCTTGGCCATCAGATATCAATATGAACGCTCGAGGATTTTTACTGGGACCATAGAACTCTTGATCCTTAGCTAGAAGTTTAACCCCATAATAGATCCCCTCTTCAATGTTTGTATCCCATGTTTTCTTATCTCTCAGGCTAAATGGTGATTCTTTCTTAAGGTGATCTAGAAAAAAAATCACCACATTGGGATCAGTCGTAAGACGGATATAAGGCGAGGCCCGATGAGCAAATGAAGCTAAGGCAAAACGATCGCCCTTCCATTTCAATGTTTCAATCAAAGTCCGTAGAAATATCATTGAACGTTGCCATCGATCAGGCCTTACATCTCTAACCCTCGTTGATGCCGAACCATCTTGAATAACAATCAAATCTACTGAGGTATCATTCTTAACGGCCATTACTTTGGCTGGCCTTGATAAAGCAAGAATAGATAATGATAGCGCCACTATTAGACAGGCCCAGAAGACCAACGGACCAAAAAATAAATATTTCTCTTTTATAGGAACAGCTCGTTTTTTAATATACCTAGCCACTTCCGTCCTTCTTATGGCTAATCGCCAAAGCCACAAAATAAACATCAGTCCGGGGATAAACAAAAGAGCAAGATATCCTGGCTCTATAAATTGAATATCGTTAAAACTCATAATTAACCACCCTTACTCTTAAAATCTCCCTTACCAGCGTCTTTTTCACCTTTTTGCTCCTCGCCTTCTTCGTTGGTGAGGGGAATATGTATCCTAATTTTTCCTTCATCCTCTCCCCGTACCTGCCGACCTTTTTGGCCATGAATGCCCTGGATTAAGCTAGACGGTTCTCCGCTGGGCTTCTTGTTTTTAGTCGTATCACTACGCACCCGAAGAAGATACTCATAATTAAACGCGGCATTCAAATTTTCCGAATCATTACGAATTGTATAGACATATCCATGGATGGCATTCTCCATCCCTTCGGCCAGATTCTTTTTATTTTTTTCACTTTCTATGTTTCTATAGCTAGCGTTGGCCCTTATGAAACGAAGGTTGGGATTTTCACCATCCTGATCCTGGCCTTCGTTGCTAATTAATTCAGAATAATTTTTCTCCCAATACTTTACCCTAGCCCTTGATATCTTTAATTCATTTCTCCATTTATCCAATATGGTTGGCACCCTTTGGCCATAATCAAGATTTTTTTCCAAATTTTGATAGATACTATCAGCTGACTTAAAATCAAAAGCCGCGAACAATTCTGTGGCTTGAGCCGTTTTAAACTCATAGAAGCCATATGCAACTAGTGAGCCGGATATCGCCAAAACCAATAAAATTAGAAATGAATATACAACCAGTCTTCGCATCGGTTCCCTCCTTTCTCTTAAGGAAATTTTCTAAAATATCTCAGAGATAAAGTAAGCAGACAAGCAGTGCCCCAGAGAACAAGAACAGCTTTTATAAATACATCGAAAAGCGGTTTTTTAGTGCTATACCTCGATATATTTATACTACCGGTAGCAACTTTATCTATTTCGGTCACGGCCTTAATAATAGATGCTTCATCAACTGCCGTGTAGAATTTTCCACCAGTCTTTTCAACGGCATTCTTCCACATAGTATCAGTTGAGTACCCAAAGGGTACTTGATAATTGGTCCGGATAAAATAAATGGGGATATTATTTTTACGGGCTTCCGAGAGAATGTCATCGAGGGACTGATTCTCTAGTTTATTCTGAGGATCTTCTCCATCGCTTATCAAGATCATGAGATTGCCTGAGGCTTTAAGAAAACCGAATGTCCTAAACAATTCCACAGACTGATTAATGGCCTTTATAATAGTAGTGCCACTGTCGGGAAAACGACCCCATTCCTCTGGCTCAGATATAAGTTTAATGCTAGTTAGAATATTCTGATAATCATTGGTAAAAGGAGTGATAACATATGACTCATTCCCAAACTCTATAAGAGACATCAAATCTTTATATTCCCCATTTATCCTGAGCTGCATGAAGTATTCGGCTGTCGCCATAGCGGTAAAGAATCTTTGTGCAATTTTGGGTTTAATCTTTTCTTGAGCTACAAAATTGCCCCTCATGCTACTAGATGCATCTAGTAAAATAGCAATTCTCCGACCAGGATAAGTAACATCTTCTTTAACAAAATTAACATACGGATCCGCTAGAGCAATAAAAAATAGCGGCAATCCGACTAAGAATAAAGTTATCGGAACATGTCTTATGAAACTCAAACGTGACTGCCTAAAAACAGACAATACGGCCGGAAGAACTATTTTCTTCCTCCCGGCAATATCTTTTCTGGAATACCTAATAATAAGGGCCAGAATAAATATGGCCCCACAAATTAGAGCTACCAATATTGACGAATCCAAACGCTCAAACTTAAGGTCAGTCCAGGGCACACTCAGAACTTTTTCCATCATCTTTTTATTTTTTTCAGTAGATCTTTGGCTGTATGTAGGGTAGCATCAAGACTAGAAATAACAGACTCATCATCGCCATACCGAGCATTGTTAAAAGTACGAAAAACTGAAGAAAAGCCTTCAGCCCACTCTTTATTTAACAAGTGCTTCTGGGAATCAAACATTTCAGGGGTTAAACTTGAAGAAATTAGAACCTTTTCGGGATTAAAGAAACCTTTCTGAAGTTTCAGCTGACCCTCAAGGCCTCGACTCTCAAACCTAGTAGAAAGTTGATTAATCCGTCGGGAAAGAGCGATCGCTCCCATAATTCGGAGGGTCGTTAAAACTTTCCCCACTTGTTCATTATTCCAACCCGTAGAGGATATATTACGAAGCTCACGCTCTATTCTTCGTAACAAAGCGGCATTACTAAAACCGGTGCCATTGGATCTTGCCTTTCTAACTCGACTAATAGATCTAACAAGAGGCACAGATAGGGCAATCAGAGGAACCAAAAACAATACACCCGCCAGAACAAAAGCCACATAGGCTCGATTCCGACGTATTTTCACATCAGAAAAACTTTCATTATCGACATCTACAATATCTTTGGCATCTTTTGGAACTATTGATGCTACTTTAATCTGAAGGGCTGGCAGTTGATAGGCCTTCTCTCGAGAATCAAAATTTTCCTTATTAATTTTTCGTTCAATCTGATACTTAATCTCAAGCGAAGGAATGGGTATTTCTTTACCAAAAAAATCTTCCCCGACTAGCCGTAGCTTATATTGATACTGAAAAAGACGAAATGTACCATTTCTAATATCGGGGTGATGCCATCCCTCTACAACTTCGTAGGGCGAGAGAGCAACAACCGCCGGTTCAAGCATGCTTTCACTTGGAACAACTTTATCATACTCAGTTTCAACAACCCGACAGGTCAAAGTCAACATAAATGTCTCGCCTATTCTAATAAAACTTTTATCCGATTTTAACCAACACTGAATAGAGTCAACCTCCTGCTCACCCAATACTGGCATCAAGGGTTTTTGAGCTGAGAGTTGCGCATTACCGGCTAAAATAATTACGAATAACCAAGTAATTAGAATACTCCCTTTTCTAAACATCTGGACCTCTTTGAGCAATTTTTAATGTGCTTTGGCTTGGACTTGTAATAACATAGAGAAAACAAAAAGTCCAGCACTGCTGGACCTATAATTATCATCGCTAAGAAACCACTCTTCTTCTCGTTCTTCTATTAAAGAAAAACTCCGTGAAATCATTATAGAACTTGTTTTTATTTCGTCCGGCTTTTAAGACTTCCAATCCGGCCTGCCGAGCTCTCTGAATCACTGCCTCTTGATGATCTATGGCTCGTCCCGACATATGTATAAATTCTTTCCTTGAAAGCAACCTGGTCTTGCCATTCTCAATATCCAAACACTCCACCCAGCCATCTGAAATTTCCGGCAACTCAAATAGAAATGAGACTTCGGCTACAATCAGAAATAAATCGTGCCTAGATTTAAGATTAGAAACCTCTTTTATGAAATCGTCGGCATCTTCAAAAAGAAAATCGGAAATAACTGGAATCATGGCCGGCCTTCTCAAACAGCCAAGAATCTTTTGAGTCATATTGAGCGGATTCGATGCTGAACTGGAAAATGACGGATTCAGATAATGGCTAATGCAACTAATAACATTATTTTTGCCCATTCTGGGTCGGATATGAACATGATTATACTCATGATCAAAGATAAATAACCCGGTTAAATCCTGAAAAAAAACTCCTTCTTCCTCTTCGTATACATCAAGACCTGCAAA
>CAZCYM010000004.1:4940-5956 GCA_964502945.1 uncultured Candidatus Saccharibacteria bacterium | reverse complement strand
AAAAAACTCCGGAGAGACCAATAGTAGCTATCGCCCGCGAAACTATATTTCTGGATGAAAATCCATCAACTCCACAATGCATCGATAAAGATGCATCGGTCACAATTAAAATGGTGCCGTTTTTATCTTCTTCAAATTCCATAACCACTAATGGATTAAAGTTACTCATCGTCGACTGGGGCCAATCAATTGAAGAAATCTTATCGCCTGGCTGCCAATCTCGAAGACCGACAAAATCAAAGCCATCTCCCTTGAAAAAACTTTTATGCTCTCCGCCAATTAATTCCCGCAGACGCCGAAGAACAACAATGTTAACTTCATTTATCTCTCCAAGGTTTACCTCAATGGGTTGAGCTGCGTCTGTCATGGTATGGCGACTTTTTCAACGATCTGGTCGATCACATCTTCAGCGGTTATATTTTCATTCGAAGCCTCCGGCTTTAACCAGAGCCGATGACCCAAAACGTGACGAGCCAAACTCTGTATATCTTCCGGTAGAACATTCGTTCTGTGACCGTAGAGTAATGCCCAAGTTCTGGTAAGCCGACCCCAGCAAATCGTAGCCCGAGGAGACGCTCCCAACTCAACAAACCTTTCGACTAATTCTGAGGGAGAATAGAAATCGCGCCTATCCTTGTCAAACTTCTCTTTATCAAATGGCCTAGAAGCACATACCAGTCTTCTTATATATTTATCCAGCTTCGGATGAAGCTTAACACTATCCTTGATCTTGCTTCTTAATTCAATGATTCTTTCTTTGGCCATGATCTTATTCAGCTTAACTTTCTTAAAATCAAACTGAACTAGTTTTTGTTCTTCATCCGGAGGTAAATACTTAATATCTATAAGCATCGCAAAGCGATCTGTAGCCGCTTCTGACAATGGGAATGTTCCTTGCCCAATCTCAACCGGGTTCATAGTCGCTATCGCAAAACTGAAGGCCGGTAATTCATAGGTTTCCTTGCCGATGGTTATTGTCCGATCTTGGAGGGCTTCCAAAAATCCACTTTGAGACT
>CAZCYM010000004.1:2420-4930 GCA_964502945.1 uncultured Candidatus Saccharibacteria bacterium | reverse complement strand
TTTTGGGGAATACGATTGATTTCATCAAGCAGAACAACCTCACCCGAAGCAAGGGGCCCAAATTCGGTTGTAATATCACCGGTAACAGGATTGATCATCCTAAATCCAACTATTTCGTTGGGCTGAAGATCGGCTCGACCCTGAATACGGGCAAACTTCGCATTACTGACAGCAGCGATAATAACACCAAAAAATGTTTTGCCAACGCCGGGAACGCCCTTCAAAAGAAGGTTTCCGGAATTTACCTGTCTTTCTGATTTTTCATCATAAGTGGTTGGAATTTCAGACAACAAAGCAACATTGGCCAAGAGTTTCTCTTTCTCATAGCCAATTAAAGCCTTCCTGCCCTCGGCTACAACTGCCTCGTGAAAAGCAATCACTTCTTCTAGGTCAGAATGCATAGCAAATCCCTGTTGTTAAGTTACTAAATATTAACAATAAGATTAAAGTAAAAACGACCAGTGGTCAAGGTCGTTGTAAAACTTTTCTTATCTTTTTCAAACACCAATCAAGATGTATTTTTTTAATAGTCAGAGGCGGACTCAACCTTAGAACATTCTCGTGAGTATAATAGCAAAGCATCCCTTCGTGTCCAAGTTGCTCGCAAAATCGACGAGCCCCTCCGGCTTCTTCAACCAACTCTATTCCAATCATAAGACCTCTTCCCCTAACTTCTTTTATGAGGGGGCTTTTTATTTCTTTTAAGCAAGAGATAAAATAGTCGCCCAGACTTCTAGCTTTTTCTGATAACCCCTCTCTATCAAGAAGTTCAATGGCTTCTATTGCTACGGCACAAGCCAAAGGATTACCGCCTAAGGTGCTACCATCATCACCGGGCTTAATGACACTCATTATAACATCCCGCCCGAGCACTCCTGAGATACCAAGAATCCCTCCGCCCAAGGCCTTAGCTACTATTAGCAGATCTGGCCTCACACCATCATATTGGTAAGCAAAATCATAGCCAGTTCTCCCAAACCCGGTTTGAATCTCATCCACTACCAGTAAAACATTGTGCTGACGGCAAATTGTCTCAACTTCCCTAAGATAACCCTCAGGAGGAACAACAATTCCCCCTTCGCCCAAGATAGGTTCAACAAAAAAAGCAACTGTATTTTTATTGATGGCTTTAACTAGCGCATTTGAGTCTCCGAAAGGAACCCAACTAAATCCTTGTCCAAGCGGACCAAACAAATATCTATAATTGTAAGTTGTGGACATGCTCCTCGGTCCCAGTGTGCGACCGTGAAAATTATCAATACAAGCAATAATTTCGGCCTGACCTTCTTCGACGCCACCTTTACGTTCGTAGCCGAACTTCCTGGCTATCAAAATCGCTGATTCCACTGCTTCGGCGCCGGTATTCTTCGGCAGTACCTTGTCCATACCGCAAAATCCGGTAACTTTTTTGGCAAATTCGACAAGTTTATCATTCCAAAAACATCTTGGACTTATTGCCAATTTTCTAATCTGCTCCATCAATGCATTAACAAGGTCGTCGTTACAATTACCAAAATTATTTGCCGAATAGCAACTCAACATATCCAAGTATTCTTTGTCATCGGCATCGTAAATCCAAACACCACAACCTGAGGCCGTGACAAAAGGCAAAGGATTATAATTAGCAGCTAAATATTTTTTGCCATCTTCAATAATAGCTTCGGACTTGGTCATCCCATTCTCCTTTTAAAAGTTCTCAATCTTTGATCAAAATACAGCAATTCAACTACTTGGTCAATTATGGTATAATATTGCCCTATGATCACAACTGAGCTTAAAGAACAAATAAAAAAACTGCCGCCAAAACCAGGAATATATCTTTTCAAAAATTCAAAAAATAAACCCCTATATATCGGGAAAGCTTTGAATTTAAAAAATCGCCTCAAATCATATTTAAAAAATGATGGCCCTTCCGCCAGCTGGCGGATTCAGCAAATGATACTCGAAACAAATAAAGTTGATTTCATAAAAACCGAGAGCGACATCGAGGCTCTTATACTTGAATCTCAATATATAAAAAAGTACAGACCGGATTTTAATATTATGCTCCGAGACGATAAACAGTACGGCTTTGTCGGTTTTACCCATTCGACGAGCACAAGACAGGCCGAGGAATATCCAAAAATATTTATAACTCATCAGCCCGCAAAAAATGAAAACTTTATCGGACCATTCACCGATATCGGAGCATTAAGAACAACTCTTCGCCTCCTCCGCCGGATATTCCCCTATTGTACCTGCAAACAAGCTCATCACAATTATTGCCTCAACTATCATATCGGAAAGTGCCTCGGATTTTGTTGTTTGAAACAACAAAATCCGAGTTTAAAATTTAAAGTTGAAAATTTAAAATTATACGAGAAAAATATAAAGTCGATAAAAAATATTTTATCGGGTAAAAAATCGTCACTTATTAAAAAACTAGAAAAAGAGATGAAAACATTGTCTAGTCAACATGAATACGAAAAAGCGATTGAGCTTCAATATAAAATTAAAAAACTCAAGAGAGT
>CAZCYM010000004.1:0-2410 GCA_964502945.1 uncultured Candidatus Saccharibacteria bacterium | reverse complement strand
CCATTGCTCCCTTTTTAGCTACAAACAAACAGTTGTTATGATGTATCATAACAAAAACCAGCTTCTGGAGTTGGTGCGGAAAGAGTTAAAACTTCCTAATATCCCTCATCGCATCGAGGCCTATGACATCGCCAACATTCAAGGCAAATATGCTGTCGGATCCATGGTTGTATTCAACAATGGCCAACCAGATAAACAACAATACCGAAAATTCAAAATCCAAAATAGGCCGACATCGCAAGTCGGCACATTAGGACAAGTCGGCACATTAGGAGATGTAGGAATGCTAAGAGAAGTACTAGCTCGGAGACTTAATCATCCCGAATGGCCATATCCAGACCTAATACTAATTGATGGCGGCAAGGCTCAATTTAACACGGCCCTCTCGGTACTTTCTAATTTCCACCTTCAACTTTCTACTTTCGTCATCGCTCTGATAAAAAATGAAAAACACATGGGACACAAAATCCTAACCGAAAAAAATAAAGAAATCTCTTTGTCAAAACTACCCACGCCGCTCAAAAACTTTCTCCTCCAAATCAATTCCGAGGCCCACCGCTTCGCAATATCGTATTACCAAAAGCTCCATCGAAAAAGTTTGAAGTTTATCATTTAAAGTGCTACACTAATAACTGTAAAATGACTGGTTTTATAGTAAGAATATTAGGTAATGGTTTGGCTTTATATGCTGCTTCGTGGTTTGTAGCGGGATTTAGCTTTACCGGAGGTATAAAAGGATATGTAATTGCCGGGGTCGTGTTGGGATTGCTCAACATGATTATCAAGCCAATCGTCAAGTTTATTTCTTTTCCGGTAATAATCCTGACCCTTGGTCTATTCATAATTGTCATCAACGCCTTGCTTTTGTGGCTAGTTGATTATATATTCGACTTTATTGCCATAAGCGATATTATGTCTTTGGTTTGGGCGACAATCGTCATAGCCATAGTAAATATGATAATTTCAGCGTTAACCAAAGCAAAAGATTAAATGCCCAGTAATACAACTTCCAAATGGTTTTTAGCCGATTGGGAATGTGCTGGTGCAAGATAAATATAACCATAAACTTCTAACTATTTGGTTTTTAATAAAAACCTCAAGGCAATTGGAAGTTGATATACTGGGATGCTAACTTACGCCCACATTGGAATTTCAGCTCTTTTGATAATTACCATCCTCCTCCAGCAAAGAGGAGGCGGTTTGTCTTCGACTTTCGGCGGCGGAATGATGGAATACAGCACCCGCCGAGGAGCAGAAAAAATGGTATTCTATGCCACGATAGTTCTAACTGTTTTATTCTTGGGAATATCAGTAGCACGATTATTATTATAAAATTCTAAGCCCTAATATCTAAATCCTAAACAATCTCAAAATTCTAAATTCAAATGTTCAAAAAGTTTTGGTATTTGGATTTTATCATTTAATATTGTTTAGAAATTAGGATTTTGGATTTAGGATTTTCTCTAGAAGTGGATAAACAACGTCAACTAGATGATTTTTTTGGCCTTCCCTCACCGATAGAGGACGAGGATAAAAATCCGGTAAACCCTAAGCACAGCTCGGGAATAAAAGAGATTCTCGAGAGGGGAAATCGTAATTTTAAAAGTAAACTTAAATTACTTCCAAGAGTATTATCTACAAAAGAAAAATATACAATCCTGGGCTTCGCCATAATAGCTATTGGTTCAATTATCGCAATACCAATTAGCTCTTACCGTCATTTCACAGAACCAGTGGCCGCCTATGGCGGAACAATTAAAGAGGGCATTATCGATGAACCTCGCCACATTAATCCCCTCCTTTCGCAATCAGATGCTGACCGCGACCTCGTTCGCCTTATTTATTCCGGTCTTTTAAAATACAACGAAAACGGTAAGTTAATTCCGGATCTCGCCAAATCTTATGAAATTTCTTCTGACGAGTTAAACTATACGATCCATCTTCGAGATGATGCTAAGTGGCATGATGGCAAATCCGTAACCACTGACGACATACTATTCACCATACATACCGCTCAAAATCAAGACTATGGCAGTTTGCAGAGAATAAACTGGCAAGGAGTTGAAATAGAAAGAATAGATGATTACACCTTGATCTTAAAACTTAAGAATAAGTATGCTCAATTTTTAAATAATCTTACCCTGCCAATCCTCCCAGAACATCTTTGGGAAAATATAAAACCGATAAATTTTGCCCTATCCGAGTTTAATATTAAGCCCATCGGTTCAGGTCCATATAAATTTAAAAAGTTTCAAAAGGACACCATCGGCCGAATAAGGCTGTACGAACTTGAAGTTAATAAAGACTTCTATGCTGGCCAACCATTCATTAACAATATACAGCTAAAATTCTACAGTTCAGAAGATGAGCTAATCAATGCTCATAATACAAATGAAGTTTCTAATCTTGG
>CAZCYM010000003.1:0-20203 GCA_964502945.1 uncultured Candidatus Saccharibacteria bacterium | reverse complement strand
ACCGCTTAACCAACCGTCGCCGATTGAATAAATACCGTAAAAAACAACCTCGCTTAACCAATGATGGTTGATGAAGGGAAAATCGGGTGCCGTAAAAGAGAGGAGATTTATCTTGGGCACTTCTTTTGTTTTCCAGATTATCTCTCCCAGCCCAATATGCCGGCCTATATCAGCATTAACCGAAGTTAAACTGTGAAAAAACAAAACCCCGGCCAAAGCAAAAACAAGAGCTACAATAATTTTTGACGCAGTCTTCATTGAAACTACAAATCCAGCTTTAATCCTGACTCCTTGCTATATACCTCCAATATCTCAAGAATCTGTGGGTGCATAGCCTCCGGCCGTTGAGTTTTTAATAACTCTTTCAATTGAGCTATTGCTTGAGAATGTTTGCCTTGAGAAAAATATAAAACAATTACATCCTGACGGGCTAAAACATAATCAACGTTAAATTCCAATGTTTTTAGAAAATATTTTTCCGCTTCTTTTAAATTTTTGGCCTGGGCGTATATTCGGCCTAAACCATGATAAGCAACAAACTGCTGCGGATCAATCTCAACTTCTTTTTCAAATTCTGTTTTAGCTTCATCGTATCGGTTCTGATCAAGATAATATAATCCTAAAAGCAGATGCACCCTTCTTATCTCCGGATTTATTTCTAATGTTTTGGTAAATTCAGCTATCGCCTCTTCCGTCTTACCATCGGTAAGGTAAGCCGTAGCTAAACCATTATGAGCCTGGAATGATTGAGGCGAATCAGCTACTGCTTTCTGCCAAAAAGACATTTTATTTTTGTAAAAACTACTATAATTGAATGCGAGAAAAGCAAATAGAACGATAATTGCTAGGGAGAATAAAGGGGTCAGGTACCTTTTTTGCAACAAAAAAGGTACCTGACCCCTTGCAAAAAATATAAGTATACCGATCATGGGCAAATACAACCTATGTTCAAAAAATACCATTCTTTCAGACAAGTTATAGCTTACCAGTGACGGCGCCAAAAAAGCGAGAAACCAAAGAAGGCCCAATGAACTCAAGCTTAAAATCTTGATCTTACTAAAGAACCAGTACAGAACAATGACGGCTAAAGCAATAAAGCCATAAACAAGGGTTGAACTTCCTAAAACCGGAAGGACTGTCAAATTAAAAGGTAAAAGAGTTTTTCCAAGATATATAAAAATAGCCAGTGAGTTAGACCATAATACTCCTAGCATCTCAAAAAACGACAGATCGGCAACTTGAGCCTCGGCTAAGATATTTTTCCTCACAAAAAACCAGACTAGAATTATTCCCGCTAAACCAGATAACAATGTTACCAGCATCTCGCTTCCCTTCTCTTTTCTGTGCATTAAATAATAAAATAGCAAAACTGGCAGTAGAGAAATAGCAACTTCTTTTGTGAACATAGCAACCGTAAAAGACAGAAAAAATCCGGTTAAATATCGCCAATCGCTTGTTCTCAAAAATCTTATAAACATAATAAATGACAGGAGTATAAATATTGCCAGTATCGCTTCAATTCTGCCCGGCACCCAAGCCACAACTGGCGTTACCGCCGGGTGAATAGCGAACAGAACCGAAAACAAAACAGATGGCATCCTCTTTATACCAAGCTCTCTCAATAATCCAAAGACAAAAAAGACCGCTATACTATGCAGTAAAATATTTCCGAGATGATAAAACAAAGGATTTGAGCTAGTCTGGCCTACCATGAGCTTGTCGAACTGGCTATTAAGCATAAAGCTTAATATAAATATCGGACGATAATACGGCGCCACCGCGCTAGGATAGTTAATATCGTGTTTAAAAACATCCGCAAAATTAGCTATTTTGCTTATGAAAAAATCATTATTAATCAATAGAACCCCCTCATCGAGTTGAACATAGTCAAACCAAATCACCCGTCCAAAAACAGTAAAAATAATCACCGCCAGTAAACAAAAAATAGTCCACTTACTACTTAATAAGTCGTAGTTAAACATTGGTAAATGATAACGAAAAACACAATAAAAGGCAAACCAAAACCCGGCACTTTCTTTTCTTTTAGAAAGTGCCGGGTTGGTTTCAACTATCTCTATGGCTCTTTCGAGTTGAGATTTAGTTGGAGTTGCTCATATTATTGAGCAGTGAACTGATATCCGGCCATTGGCAACTGCCTTAGGAAACCAGATCCTTGGTTACCATGAGTTGAAGCTGCCGCTATACCGTTACCATTTGATGCGTCAACATCAGTCGTGGCATTTGTAGAGTTAGCTACCCATGAAACAAGCGAGTTGGTTCCGTCGTTCTCATCTCTTAAGACTAGCTGGAAGTAGTCTGCTCCAATTCCAGTAGTTGTGCTAGTTGGAGTATTGAAGCCAGTTATAGTATCCAAGAAAATCTTAAGGGTCTTAGACGAACCGCCGGAAATTTCTATGTCTTTACCAGTACCATTGTTACCAAAGTCAATAGACAAGCTGGCTCGTGGCGCTGTCGTTGCAGCATTATCAATCGTACCGGTATCAACAATGGAGTTATCGGCTGCGTCTCTTACGGTAAAGGCCGTATCCTCGTTATTTCCAACACCGGAGGCAACTACTTCAAATCTGATAGATCCTGAAGCAATCGCCTGGTTGTCAAAGAATAACCTTGAGTCAGCCAAACCTTTCGCTGTAATAGTAAAGGTAAGAACCGGATCGTTGGTAGTTAACTTCGTGGCTGTCGGAGCGGTAAAGGAGAATTCTGGGAATACTCTGAACACCTTTACATCCGTAGTCGTGGCCGTATCAGCTATGTTAACACTATTAGCCTTGACCACCACACCAGATCCTTCTCCAACTGCTTTAAAGGTGTTAGTACCAATACCGCTGTCACCCATAAACGAGAAGTTAAATTGGTCAGCGGTTTGAGAAGCCGTGGTAGCTCCTTCAGCTTTAACCTTGAAGTCTGCCTTCAAAGTCACCTCTAAGCTTCCATCTTTTGGAACATATGGTCTGTCCGCGCCGGTAAATCCAAAGGCGGCCGATGCAACAGTATTAAGTGTGCTTGATTTGGTAACCGTAGCACCAGCTTTATTCTTGTACTCAAGATAAAGGGTTTTAACATTATTAGTTGCATCAGTAATCTCGCCCACGTCAGCATTTACCTTGAATTGAAGTTTCTCTAAGCTGAAAGCTTCATTAGCGGCAGTAAACCTCCAGGCACCGATACCGTCTCCGGTCTGACCCCAATAAACAGCGTGGTCTGATGGGGTATTAGATGAATTAGCAACAGACAGAGAACCGGAAGCAAGAACTGACATATAAACAGTCGGGGTAGCGCCGTTAGGATCAGAATTACCGGCATTAACCGTCTTGGACGATTTATCCAAAGCCGTTACATCAGTCGTAGTATTGATGTCAAAACTGAAATAATCAGTATTGGCTAGCTCGTTGGATCCCAGGTTAACCTTAGCTCCTAGGGTTTTTGTTCCACCGGCTGGAATTGTCCAATTCAAGTTGTTGAATGTAACTGTACCAGTCGTGTTAGACAGCTGGTTAGATGATGGGCTTGATGACAACACAGTTCCCGACTCTACCTCATAGATAGAGACAGACGAAACTAGGTTGGCAACATTGAATGTGCCCGTAGCACCCACCGAGAATGCACCCGAACCGTCATCATCAATATAACCGGTCAATACGACATCAGTCACTTTTAATTCAGAAGCCGAACCGGCTTGGAAGGTAATTCCAACGGCCGTCTTGCCCTGCTCTCCTCTGACCAGAGTCTGTTTACCAACTGAAGTTGATAGACCTAAGGTCAAAGATGAAGCCTGAATAGTTAATACTGGACCAGCAATATCCGCCTGCGGAACAATATCCGCATCAGCCACAGATGTGTTGGTTCCCGAATATTTCATAACTGTAACATCCGGGGTCGTTGGTGAAGTTGCTGTACCATCGGTAGAAGTCCAATCGGCAAGCACAACTTTTATAGCATCTCCGGCATCAAGGTTACCGCCATTAGCGGTATTGACATCACCGGTTATTTTAAAGTTGTAGGTCTTACCGGCTACCAATTCATAGACATCGGTAAAGTTCTCCTGGGTACCATCAGCAGTTGTACCGCAAGCATCGTCAACATTATCAACATCATCAAATGAAGTGCCGTCTTTAGGACCAACTATGGTCGTACCGGTATCTTCATCAGTAATTCTTATGTCGGTAAGGTCATCCCAGTTCGCCTGAACTTCTCCTTCGTCGCTGTTATCAAAGACACCGCTGGCATCATCATCGGAACAAAGTACTAACTTTGTTCTTCGGACTTCGATGTTTGTTGCGGCCGTCATTGAATACCTCATTAATACCGTATCGCTGGTATTAGTACCGATATTTGAAGCTGATGGTCCGTTGAAAGCGATAGTTAAGACACCGCCCTGCAATGTAACATCATGGGCTTCGGATGCGCCATCCAAAGCATTAATACCTTGGTTGGCTGTGCCGGATGGAGTGGCTACGCCAAATCCATACTGGTCACCGATAGCTAAGATATCGGACACATTCTCAAAGTAGAGATTGACGTCCTCGTCTTTCTTACCGGCCAAGTCTCCATAGACCTTGAACACCGCTTCCTCTCCTTTTGGAATAAGGAAACCGGAGGCCATGTCAAAGACAACATAACCAGTTGAAGTAACGGAACCTGACCATTCGGTAGTACCTGTCTTTAATTTGACATTAGTCATGTCAGACGGTTTGACAGTTCCACCTTGCAACATGGTCAATCTTTTTACATTAGCTCCCTCTGTAACACTGGTAAGTTTAAACTCTGAAAGTTGAGCTCCTTTTACTCCAACATTCGGGTTGGGGATAGAACCAACTTTAGCCACATCTAATCTTCCGCTGGTGGCACCGGAAATGGTCAAATTATTGCCATTTACTGGTAAGCCGCTAACTGTTCCGGAAGATAAAGTCATATCAGTTAACGAGAAGTAGTTGACATTACCAGCGGTTCCCGCTAACTCAACAACTACTGATAGATCTTTCGATCCGCTTACAGAAACATTTAAGTTAGAAAATGTAACCGTACCAGTTGCAGCTGAAAGTGATTTGCCTGAAGTTAAGCGAACGGCTCCATCATACATGTAGACATTGGCAATATCTCCTACCGCACCTGCGCCTAATCTCTTAAGGACTACACTGCTGACTGTGCCAGTTCCGCTTAAGCGAACTCTCAACATCTCAACTCCTTGAGCATTGGTTGTTACAGTAGTCGCTGCCGGATTGCCGGGAGCTAAGCTAGCTGAAACTGCACCAACTGCTGGAGTTGGAGTTGGACCAGGCGTTCTGGCATAACTCGGAACCTGATTTACTGAAGTGTAGTCAGATCCTTTGGAATACCAGCTGAACTCGTTGTTGTTGATACAGAAGACTTTTTTGAAGAAATTTGCATCATCAGCAACAGCTTGTGAACCAGTGGTATTTACCCAGTGAAGCATACCAGTATCTTCACCGGTTGTTTCAACACCGTAAACTTTTTCATCATTGGTTTCACAATTTCTGAATAAGCCCGATGTTCCGAATGCATCTCTCGTTGCCGGAGAAACATTCTTCACAGCGGCGAATCCTCCGAGATGTCCATAGAAGTTAAAGATGGCTGGATTCAAGAATAATCTCTTGTATCCCATCTCATTAACTATATAGACATCTGGATCATCTGATCCGGCAGCGCTGACGACATCGCCTTCCTTCAGACCATAGTCTGCTGGGGCAACCGCCAATGCGGCTACTGGAGCAAGATACATAACACCAGAGACAGATAAGACTGTCGTAACTGATGTCAAGACAGTCAGTGTTTTTGCAAACACTTTGTGTTTTGATAAATTACTCATTATTTTTTATTTATTTCTGCCCTGAAATTATTTTTATCAACTCACATTGATAAATCGACTAATTCCAGAATAGATTTATTAACTAGAAACATAACCGACTAACAAACTTACAACATCTCTCTAATTGATTCGGACAAGAATCTTGTATAAGCTACTCGGATTCATTAAATGTTTCGACCATATAAATCCAGAGTATTAGCCTATCGACTCAAAGATTCTCTTAAACAATTCTTTTATACAATTTAATTAACTTTTACTTCCTAGCTGAAAAACATCATTTTTTGAATTCACAGTAATAGATTTTCAAAGTTCATTCCTCAATCCCGCACTTAACAAGTAATTATCGCCCTGCGATATCGTTTAATAAACCAACTTGTTAAGTACGGGATTGGCTATCCGCCCCTAGAAATTCGACTAATTTACAGGGGTGGAGAGCCAACCATCTAGGCCATATATAACCTAGAGAAAAAGCACATCATTGAATGTTATTCTAATCAGTTCCAAAAGTCAACCAAACGACATTATATCAAGCCAATAAGGCCTGTGATGCCTAAATAAACTAACTATACTAAATTAATTATAATCTATATTAACAAGGCAACAATAGGCAAATTGTGGATATCTTAGAACTTACGCGCTTGAGCTATGAAGCCAAAATTTAGCCGAAATCTATAGGGCTTAACCTAGCTTAAGCCGTGGCTGATTACAACCCAAATCCATCTACGAAAATCGTCTTTTAAACCTACCGACTCACTTAGCCATTCCAAGAGGTGAGGGTGACCACGAAAAGACAGATTTCATGAAGTCTTACGCTCCAAATTAACCAATAATCGGAGTCATCTAAATTAGTGTCATTTAACAAGTAGTGACATAATTAACGATAGATAACAAGCCAAGTAAGCACCTTGGTCTTCTACGCTAACGTCATAATCTACATGTCACTATATAAATAAGCCCTGTAATAATATATGATCTGTGATTTTGGTGACAATCTCTAAATTAGATTGTTGTCACTAAAAATTATGGTGACAAATCAATTTGTCACCATAATTATGCCTGTCACCATGAGATTGTCACCAATAAAGTAAGGGAGGTGCTTGTAGTAGGTTTTTTGACCTGCTGCGATAATATACAAACGAAGTATTAAACAATGGAGGGAAAGCGTTTAATATTTCTTAATAAGAACTCCAATAAAATTGGTGTTGCTTATAAAAATATGATAATCGCAGCAAGTCAAAAAACCTAAAAAAGCTATCCGGCACTTCTATTTATTCAGAAGCGTAATAGTATACTGCCTTGTTGTCAATTCTCTTTTTTACGAGTCCGGCCCTTAATAAATCTGTGAGATTCCTTTTTACTGTTCGCCCGGAAAGAGCATTGAATTCATAAACAATATCTTTCGTTCTTGTGTTGGGAAAGGATTTTATAAAATCCAGAATCTTCTTTTTACTTGAAGCCAACTTATTATTTTTTCTAGATATAATTTTGATTGTTTTAGTATTTTCTCGGTTAACTTTTTGCTCACGATAATTTAATTTAATGTCTTCATTTTTATTAGACGCTGAGCTTTTCTTTTTCTTACATATTTCCAGTTTTATATTTAAAAGATTGAGTTCGACTTGTAGTAATAGGGGACTATTTTTAACAATATTTAAGTACTGAAATTCTTTTAACACATCTCGAAGAGAATCTATCCTGGCAAGATGTCTTTCTAGTAATATTTGGTATTGTGCGACGCTAGCACTCTCCCCCTGAAACAACTCAAGAAAACTTAGACCAAAGCTGTACATTTTAGAGTTAAACTTATCCAAGAAAAAACTATCCTTGGTCAGATTTTGGATTTTTGCTAAGAGCAAAACTGTTTTTATAAAATGTAGGGGTAATCCCTCTCTATCCATATTTACCTAGTATTAGTCTTGACTATTTTTACAGAGGTTTTTTACAGAGGTTAAACCTCTGTAATTCTGTAATTAAATTATTATTATTTACTTTTAGCTACATACTCCTGGAGAAAATCTTGAATAGCACTTGTTCTCACTAAATTTACTCTTCCATTACGAATATAGCTCAGGCCAAGAAAATTACCTTCTCTGCCAATAATAGCATGCCCGTATAAATTCTTACTAACTACAGTATCAATAAGAACGCTTTTATCAGTAACATAGCTGACGGTTCCGCTTTGAGAATAAGCTGTTGGTTTAGAAAAGTCGAGTAGCTTACCTATTAAAACGACTTCCTGACCATTATCGTAATTTTTAGGGCTTAGATCAATAACATTGGGGTAGGCGTGATCTGTTTTTATTAGAAGCAGATTACGGTTGTAATCCCTGGATACCACCGTTCCTCTCAAAATTTTATCTTCATAGAAGATCTGATAAACTGCTCCGACAGCAACTAAATCGGCGACAGTAACGACTAGCCCGTCTGAAGAAACAATGATTCCACTCCCTTGTTTCGTTACTTTATTTTCTTGAAAAACCTGTATACTAACGGAGGCCGAAGAATTCTCATAAATAATTTTTTCCCAAAAACCTAAAGAAGGCGCCACTGAAATTATTGGGGTGGGGGTAATGCTTTCAGATATATTGGCTAAATATTTATCACTAACATAGATGAAGCCAAATGCACCGACAACTCCTCCCAGAAAACTAAAAAAGAGTAGCCTAAAAAAATCTTTTTTCATCCTGGGTAGTATAAACTAATCACTAAAAGACATCAATTCCTAAAAAGTTCTTTTGCTCGATCCCAAAACTCTGAATGACCATTTTGTCGCATCCAATACCACCACTCTGCACCCCAAAGATAAAAAGTATCGAAATTTGTCTGACTTGAAAATTCTATCATCTCGTTAAATTTACCTAGGCCCATTCGAGATAATTGAATTTCAACTGGAGTATTAACAATGGGTTGAAGCAGCCAGGGTTCAGCTGAAAGCTCTACTACTATTGCTGGCTTTTCGCCAAATACTAACTTAGCTAAATTGTGTTTTATTCTAAAAAATGCTGGAGTAATCGGATATCTTAACGGTCCAATACCGCGTTGCCACCAAATATAAAGATACATGCTTGTGCCAAAAACATCTCCCCGTTGATAGGCTTTATACCAAGTCCCAAATTCGCCACTATCGGTTACTAAAATAGGCCTAACAGGATCTAGTTTTTTTACTAATTCGATCTCTTGCTTTAAGAAGTTTTCATCAAGTTCACCACAATTTTGTCTGCTAAAAAATATAAGATAGGGCTCGTTCTCAACCTGCCAATACTTGATATTATCATAATCTTTATAGCGATTAACTACTGTTTCGATATACTTCAGTATTTTCTCTTGTTTGTATTTTTTCTGCTCACTTTCCACTTTCAACCATTCTGGTTCATGACATTCTGGCCAACCGGGGAGACGGCGACCAACAGCTAAAATAACCGAAGCATTCACTTTTTGAGCTTCCTTAATCTGAAAATCAAGCTCTTCAAAGTTAAATTTACCCTCCTCTGGCTCAGTTAACGGCCAATGAGCTGAAAATCTGAAGTTTCTAACCTTTAGATCGTTTAGTATCGCTAGATAAGTCTCTTTCCAATCCAGACCAAGTTCATCGGCATGAAAACGACTGAATGAAACGCCATAAGTAAAATTTTCTGGTTTTTTAAAGTTTGAGATTAAAAAGAAAAACGACAAAAGTAAAATAACTAAAATCAATAAAACCAGTTTTTTCATTATTCTAATAGTATTAATAGTCCGACTAAAACGAATGTTATACCAGCTAATTTAAATGGCAGTACAAATTTGTCTAAATTTTCCTTGATACCGGGGAGTCTGTTTTTTAATACTATCGCCAAAAGAAATGTAAACATAAACTGCAGACCCAATAAGGCATTAACCAACGAAACATTGCCTAGCTGAATAGAAAAATAAAGTATCAAAAATCCCATACCAGCAATAAATTTATTTAGAACAAACAAGCCCTTGGAACGACCTGAGGCATTGTTGTATGAAAATTTTATTTCTTCCCGAACATGTCTAGAAAAAAGAGTGGTGAAAGCAGTGCCAACAAAGCCCATTCGCGTCCAAAATATGCCATTTATAAAATCAGAGGAATTAAAAGAAAGCTTGAGGAAAACATAAGAAAGACCGAAAAATATGCCCGACAGAAAAGAAGTTACAAAAATATTCTTTTGAATTTTACCCAGCAAGAATATCCCACAGATAAGGAATATAAAAGCAAATAGATTTGTGAGACTGAGTGATTCTTTAAGTATCAGAACTGAAAAAATATATGTAAAGATAGCCCCCACAGTACCAACTTGCGTAGCAGCTACCGAAACATCGCTTTTTTTTATTGCTTTATAGAGAAAACTAATTCCAATAAAAAAAGAGACTCCGGAAGTTAAGGCTATTAGAAGATACTCCCTGTCATACCAAGAAACTCCAAAGGGTATTAGCAGAACAGAGGATAGACTTAATACCGAAACTCCGAAAGCATAGGCGTGGTACTTAGGAATAGGAGCAGCGAGAAGATATTTGTCAATTATAAAAACACAGGCATTGATAAAATAAGCGATAAGAGCTAAATAAAGCCAGAGCAAGTTTATAAATTTCTAAATCCTAATTTCTAATCTCTAAACAATCTCAAATATCAAAGTTCTAAAATTTTTTGAGATTTGGGTTTTGGATTTGTTTAGAGATTAGGGATTAGAGATTAGGGATTGAACTAATTAGTTTCCAACTGATTAGTTAAACATATTTTAGCATATTCCCAGGCCGATGGGCGAATATGTCTTTCAAAAGTGCTGAAATCAACTTCGACTAGCCCAAACTTTGGTTTATAGCCATGGGCCCATTCAAAATTATCCAGTAACGACCAGTGGAGATATCCGCGAATATCGACACCATCTTGAATGGCTCTATAAATCCAATATAAATGATCTTTAATAAATTTTTCTCTTGTCAAATCT
The DNA here is from genome assembly GCA_964502945.1 of uncultured Candidatus Saccharibacteria bacterium. GTDB lineage: Bacteria > Patescibacteriota > Minisyncoccia > 2-02-FULL-40-12 > GWA2-44-9 > 2-01-FULL-39-28. The sequence goes on along the minus strand of CAZCYM010000003.1, from coordinate 9,406 downwards.
TTCGCATCGGCTGTCCCATTTTCAGTAATATAAATGGGTTTTTTAAATCTTATCAACTGCTTTAAGACGTAATGGATGCCTTTCGGGTAAATCTCCCAATTCATCTCTTCCATACGCCAATCCTGTTTTGTCAGAGTTTTATAGCTACCTGATATGCGCCGATCAATATGGTAATAATTAAGTCCAATAAAATCGTAATAGGGGAAGGCCTTAACCCAAAAATATAAATTACGGTAATAGTTATATATCCTGCCAGCTATCCTCTCATAGAAATTATTCCCACTGACACTATAAGTATTACTCTCGACTAATCCCACCTCTACATTATGCGACGTATCGGTATTTCTTAGAGGTTCAACCTCGGAACTTCTTTGAGGTTGAACCTCTTTGCAAAATTGAACAGGGGAGTTATTGTATATCTTTTTTATCTCTTTGTAGGCTTGAATGTGTGCTTTTATTATATTCTTGTTTACTCTCCTCCATTCAAGAAGACTCTTGTGTTGGGGTGGCCAGAGACTTTTCAGATAAGAAAAGCCACTATATATTGTTGTTGCCTCATTAAAAGTTATCCACAGCTCTACTTGGTCCTTTAAGTTATCCACAACATACTTTACATATCGTGTAAAGTACTTCGGGCTATCAATGTTTAGGAACCCCTGTTTTTTGGCAAACCATATTGGATTAGTAAAGTGCCAAAGCGTAATCATCGGCTCGATTCCCCTATCTTTTAATGCCTTGACAACATTAATATAGTGTTGCATTTCTTTTTCATCGAATCTCCCCTCCTCCGGCTCAATCCGTGACCACTCAATTGAGAAACGATGGATATTTTGGTTGAGTTTTTTAACAATATCAAAATCTTCCTGGTAGCGATTATAACTATCGCAAGCCCTGCCAGAAATAAAATCATTAGGATTTAAACCTTTTAACTTTAAACTTTCTACTCTCAACTTAGACATCTCCCACTCTGACCAATCGTTGTGATTATCACCCTCTATTTGGTGGGCCGAAGTGGCGCTTCCCCATTTAAAATTTTCAGGAAATTTGTATGTGTTCATTTCTAATATTAATTCATTCTAGCTAATATTTTAAAAACAAAAAAGCAGGACTTATCCCTGCCTTACTTTGTATAGGTTTTCTATCCGCTGTCTTTTTATATCTTCCTCGCCGGGCTCAGAATATTTTTCTAGAAAATTAACCGCAGTTTCAATGGAAACATATTTTCGGGCGAACTCATCGGCTTTTTGCTCAGCCAATACACTGACTCTTAGATCTGGGTTTTGGGCATGTCCCATTTCGTGAGCAATAACAAATTTTCTCTCTTCAACGGTAAAATTTTTATAAAAAATGTAGTCTATTAATATATAGTAAACCCCGACATTACGATCGAAAAACAGAAAGGACGGGGCTTTAAAATCTTTATTATTAATGAGCAGAACCACTCCATTTGTAAGATTAATCTTCTGGGCCTTGTAATACGGACCGACCGAAATTACTATTTCGTCTTCAAAGCCAATGTCCTCTATTATCCTGCTCATAAATTCCCGATCTTCTTGTGTCGGTACTTCCTTATTTTTATTTTGGTTAGCAGATAAGCTAGTGTTAAAAGCTAACGAGAGAATCAAAATAGAAATAAGAGTTAAACTTAAAGAGAGGTGTTTTCTGAACCGAAACATAAATCACTCCTTTTTTAAAAGTACTCTGCGATCAGATTTCGCTTATGATAACACGAAAAATAAACTGAATCAATAAGTAGCTTACTATTGGGGAGTTTGAGTGGCTATGAGCTCTACATCAAAGAAAAGAGTCGAATTCGGAGGAATTAATCCTTCGCCGATGTTACGATCGCCATAGCCGAGATCGGGTGGAATAATTAGCTTGCGCTTACCGCCAACATTCATCCCTACAAGACCAAGATCCCAACCCTGAATAACTGCCCCATTGCCAAGAACAAAAGAAAATGGTTCTCCGCGATCGTAAGAACTGTCGAATTTTTTACCATCAGAAAGAGTCCCAATATAATGAGCGGATATAGTATCGCCATTTTTTGCCTCGGCACCGCTACCGACAACTACATCCTGCATTTCTAATCCATCGGCAAGCTTGATCCAAGTATCATCGCTCGGCCCTACTACTTCATCTTTTTTAACTAGACTATCGAGTTCTGAGTTGTTTGATACGTTCATAGATTTCTTTATAAAAAACCAAGCCATAATAGCAACTAACGATATAACTAAAATATAAGTTATCTTATTTTTTGACATGACTTTAGCGAAGTTTAATAGATCCGTCCGGCGATGGATATAGATCAGGATCAATGGTCCTTTCAAAACAGGTCATACCTTGGCCATGAGCCCAGTTAGATGACTCCCTGCCCCCGTAATATACTGGCATTGGTACCGCTCGATCTTTTCCTAAAGACTCTTCGGAATTTGACGTGGCAAATGTCGCGCAAAGTTCAAAACTTAGAGATCCTTTAATCATATAGACATAGTCGACCCGCGATTCTGGATCCTTTGGCACAACAAAACCGGTTATATTATTAGTGAGATCAGATGCACTCTGCGGTAGAGATTTTTTACGTTGCCAGTAATCAATGACCTGATACTGAATAGTCGAGAGATCAGAAACTCGCTGTTCATCAAAACGAACAGCTCTTTGCTGAGCCGGAGAACCAGCTATCCAAAACCCGGCAACAATACTAGCTCCAACTAGAATTATTAATACCTTATCGAAAATTCCCATCCAAGGAAATGGTTTATCTCTAAGTTCAGAAAAATAATGGGCCAAAACCGAACTAGCTATAAAAAGTACCGCAATAACCTTTAAGGCAAAACGAATGCTCAATTCGCCATTCAAAAAATTAAGCAGTAAGGCCACCATATCTCCAATTATTACTAACGCAGCCGCAAATAGAGTCAGATATAGCAACCAGCGCCTTATTTTCAAATCACGCTTCTCGGAATGTTTAGCAATGTCTTTACGCAAAAACCAGGACACCCAAATAAAGACCGGGAAAACGACAATAAGCACCGCCATTGAATTGCGAACTGAACTAAGAGTGCTAGTTTTTGACCAATAATAACTATCGGTCAGCAAATCGGGATATTGAAGATCTACATATTGATATAAGAGAATACCAAAAGCTACTGCCACTGTTACCAGCGCAATAATAGAGAGCAGATAGAGAAATACATCTCGCGGAAAGGTTTTTGAGTCGCTCATTTTTTTAATTCTTCGTCAATAATGGCTTTAAACGATGCGTAGGGTTGAGCGCCAACCACAAGACGGCCATTAATGAAAATGCTCGGAGTGCCGGAGACACCGGCACTATTACCGTCATCAAAATCTTTTTGAACTTCTGCTTTGTATTTATTAGAGTCGAGGCACTGATTAAACTTAGTCTTATCGAGGCCTATTTGAGAAGCCCAGAGTTTCAACTCCTGAACAGTATAAGTAACTGTCCCCTGCCCTTTTTTATCTTCTTCACTGAAAATCTTGTCATGAAATTCCCAATACTTTCCCTGATCATCGGCGCACTGGCCGGCTTGAGCTGACGGTTCTGCCATGGGATGAAAAGATAGCGGGTAGTCACGATAAACAAATCTAATTTTACCAGTGTCGATATATTCCTTCTTTAATTGGCCGAATGACTCCCTCCAGAAAGTCCTACAAAATGGACACTGATAATCGCTGAACTCTATAACCGTAACTTTAGCATTTTTATTTCCAAGAGATGGGTCATCATCAGCAGAAACATCAATCCTTACGTTGCCTTGCGGATCTTGTTTTGTCTGGGCCGTACCTGATTTAACTCCGTCTGAGTAAAGAAGCGAGCCGGATATCATGATTCCGGCTGCCAAAATTGCCAAAGCCAAAAAATTCTTTTCAATAAACTTACCGGGCTTTAATTTATTTTCTACCGCAACTGGTTGAGCCATTTCTTGTGTTGATTTATTTTGTTCTTCCATAATATTTATATTAATTTTATTACTTGAGTTTTAAATCTACTACTTCTTTAAATATTTATCAATAACCTGCCTGATTGCTTCTTCTTTGTGAGGCGGCAAATCAACTGTATATACCCGATGCGGATCGGGCTTGCCTAGCCACTCCCCTATCTCCGCACCCTCTTCCTGACTTATGCCTTTTGGTTCACCATATCTTTCGGCATCGCTTAAATATGGCCTGACTAACTCATCAAAATAAGCCAACTCTTTTGTGTTAAAATCATGAACATTAGCTAATTCATTTCTTGCTTTTTTGGCCTCTTGCGGGGTAATTATAGGTTTTGCTGTTGTAAAAAATCCCACAGTTTTAATTTGTTATTATTTTAACCACTCCATTATAACCATTTATTCTTTTTTAACCAAGCTAGCCCAAGAAATGTACCGAAGGTCATCACTGACATAAGCCACCAAAAAGTCATCGGATCGTCGTCAAAGGGCAGATGCAAGTTCATTCCGTATATAGAAGCAATGAAAGAAAGTGGCAAAAGAAAAGCAGTAAAAATTGTCAGAATCTTAATAACATAATTTCTCTTATTGTCTAGCAACGAACTGGAAGTGATATGAAGTGAATCAAGCACTTCGCGATGGGTTTCGGTAAAATGAAGGGTTCGATTATAATCGGCAATCAAGTCCAAAACATACGGTTTTATTCTTTCGCCCCAAAATTCAAGAGCCACCTCTGGAGCCGCATCCCAGACAGCTTTCTGTGGCTTGAGGGCTCTTACAAAATCGAGAATCTGTCTTTTAATCTGGGCTATCTTCTCTATTATGTTGTCGTCAAATTGCTTAAAAATATGATCTTCGATGCTGTCTATCGATTCCTTTATTCTATCAAGTTCGGGAAACATTTTACTAAAAAGCTGTTTAGTTAAATTGTGGAGCAAGTGGCCGGTAGTTTTATCGGGATCTGATACTTGATTTTTTTCAATCTCTGAAAAAACAGCATCTAGATCGGGAAAGTCCTGATAGCGAATCGTGATTAGGGTGTCCTTGGTTATTAAAAAATCTATCTCGACCGACTGGATCTGGCTAGTCCGACGGTAAAAATTAGGGAAATGAAGTATCAAAAACAAATAGGTCTCATAAGACTCAAGGACCGGATGATAAGTCGGGGTTTTTATTTCCTCTAAAAGCAGGTGGTGAAAATTAAAATTATCCGCCAGAAATTTAATATCCTTATCTGTTGGTTTTAATATATCGATCCACCGCACACCGTCATATTTCGTTTCTCTCATAGAATTATTATGGGACTGTTGCCGAATACGCTTTCGTAACGAAATTTTCAGATTTCGAGCGAGGTGAAGCAAAAATTGTGAGGCATATACAGTGTATCTGTCGAACAATTTTTGCAAAGCCGGAACCGAAATCTGAAAATTGCAGTAGAAATGGTATTCGGCAACAGTCCCATTATATCACGACTTAGCTTGTACTAGACAAATTAAGCGAGCCGGGACGTACCATGCGGGACGTACTATCCAGTACATCCCTTGGTACATCCCTCCCTACATTCTAGTACAGAACTTGCTGGCGCAAGCCCTGTACCGAATGGTACGGGGCTGCGGGGCTAGGATTCGGACCTAGATTCCATGATTCAGAGTCATGTGTGCTACCATTGCACCACCCCGCAATGAAATCATCATTCGCCCAGAATGATGATTTCATTCTGAACAAATTGAAGGATTCCTCATTATTTTGCCACAAAAAAGGCGTTTTTACAACGCCTCAACAATTCTAAACTTTATACTTTAAATTCTAAACTTTTAAAAACCTCCTTATCGCTATTGCACTTGAGACTACTCCTAATGTAACACCGACAACTATAACTATTCCGACATACTGAATGGCATTGGAGCCAAAATATCCAATCAAGTTTGCATTGGGCATCAATACCTCCATCTTGGGCGAAACAAGATAAACTAAAGGATAAAAAATAATTAGAGTTATTACAGCGGCAAATATTCCATATAAACCGCCCTCTACCAGATAAGGTGCCCGGATATGCCAATTTGAACCGCCAACAAGGCGCATAATTTCTATCTCTTGTTTCTGATTATAGATTGTCAAACGAATTGTATTAAAAGTAACTAAAACTGCAATTATAGCCATCGCCATCGTCAAAATCACTCCCCAATTCTGAATTCCCGCGGATATGCTCTGAACTCGACTTATAACCTGCTCGTTTTCATAAAAATTTATTTTATCTATAAGAGTTCGAAATTTGTTGCCCTCAAGAAAAGTAACAATACTTGCATAGGAATTAGGATCTGTGGCTTTTATATTTAATGAGGCTTGGAGAGGGTTGTCATCAAGTTCAGCTAAGGAATCCTGAATAAGAACATCGCCGGCATGAAGAGATCTAAACTCCTCTAGGGCTTGTTCGCGAGAAATGTATTCTATATTTTTTACTTGAGAATGGTCAGTCAAATCTTCCCTTACTTTCATTATTTCATCTTCACTCGCCTCTACTTTAAAATAGGCCGTAACATCAATTTTCTCCTGAATAGAAGTAACGATTTTGACTGATAAAAAATTGATAGCCATTAGGGCCGAGAATAGAAGAAGTACCAAAACCAAAACACCAGTACTACCAAAACTCAAATAGCTATTTCTCCTGAAATTAAGCCAGCCCGCCTTCCAAATTCTTTTTAAACTCTCCTTCATAGACTTTTAAATTTTAACTTTTTACTTTTAATTTCAGATTATATACTTTCCCTCCTCCACCTGATCTCTGACTATCTTCCCTCTCTCCATCGAAATTACTCTTCGGCCAACTGAATTTACTATTTCTCTATTATGGGTCGCCAGAATTACTGTTGTTCCAAGCTCATTTATCTTTAATAATAATTTTACCACATCATAGCTGTTAACCATATCCAAGTTACCGGTTGGCTCATCGGCAAGAATTATTTTAGGCCGATGAATAAGAGCTCGGGCAATAGCCAAGCGCTGTTTTTCTCCACCCGACATTTGATGAGGAAAACTGTTAATTTTCTTGCCTAATCCAACGATACTAAGAACTTTGGGAACGTCGCTTTCGATCTCTTCCAGTGGAGCTCCGCAGACTTCGAGAGCAAAAGCCACATTCTCAAAAGCATTTTTATTTGAAAGGAGTTTAAAATCCTGAAATATAGTTCCAATCTTTCTTCTTAATAATGGAATATCGCTGGCCGACAAACTAGCCAGATTAATACCGTCAAGAGAGATTTCGCCCTTGTCGGGCGTAATTTCTCTGGTTAAAAGACGAAGCAGAGTAGATTTACCAGCTCCCGATGGTCCAACAAGAGAAACAAATTCACCAGCTTTTATATCGAGGTTTATTCCGTTAAGAGCCATAAAATCGTCGTCATAAATTGTATAGACCTTTTTATAACTTATCATTCGAGTTTAATAAATTTGTCCAATTCGCCATCCAAGACTCGATCCGGTTGTTGGGACTTAACTCCAGTTCGGTGATCTTTTACCATCTGATAAGGATGCAAAACATATGACCTTATCTGACTCCCCCACTCTATCGAACCGGCTTTTAATTCTGGCTTTAATTCGGACAGTTCTCTTACTTTAGCTTCTTCCATCTTTTTCATCAACCTTGAAGCTAAAATCTGAATTGCTTTTTCTTTATTCTGAGCCTGAGAACGTTCCGATTGGACAGCTACTGCAATACCGCTAGGAAGGTGGGTTATCCGAACGGCTGTTTCAAGCTTGTTAACATTCTGCCCGCCAGGCCCAGAAGAACGAAATGTATCCACTCTGAGATCGTTTGGATTGATTTTTAATTCTCGGGTGGTTATCTCGGGTAGTATCTCAACCAGAGCAAATGAGGTGTGTCTCAGGCTCTTTGCTGAAAAAGGAGATATCCTTACAAGACGATGGACGCCCGACTCCCCTTTCAATATATCATAAGCGTCCTTCCCCATTATTTCACCAACAACATTTTTAATCCCCTTCTGCTCTCCAAACGATTGGTGCAAAATTTTAAAATCCCAGCCGCGCTTCTGGGAAAAACGTTGATACATTCTTAAAAGCATTGACGCCCAGTCCTGGGCATCAACTCCTCCCGCTCCTGAATATACATATAATAAAGCTTTGTTCTTTTCATATTCCGACACATGCTAATTATAATATTTAAACGGTCTCGGATCAATCATTGACGGATTTTAATCAATATTTTACAATACTCGATAATACTTGTTCCTTTAAAAACGGACAATGCAGATGGACAAAAAGCCGAAAACTGCAAACTACCAAATTCTTTTGATAGTGTCTTTTTTTATGCTCTTTGGGTTAACTTTCGGATTTTGCCAAGCAAGCTCATTTGCTACCCAAAACATTAACTACAGTGAACTAGAGAACCAAATCAAGAATAACAATATAAGATCCATTGCCATTTGGAATAACGGAAGGATTGAGGGTGGATTTATTAATGCCGTTCAACAAAAAATTAGATTCAGAAGCGGCATTCACCCAAGCCTGGTCGCTGACCTTAAGAATAAACTTGATTCCACCTCTGTAATTATCGATTACCCGCCTGATAGTTCTTCGGGCTGGATAGGAATGCTTTTCAGCTGGCTGCCCATGCTACTGATAGTTGGCCTCTGGATATTTTTCATGCGCCGAGCACAAGGTGGCACCGGCGGGATGATGTCGTTTGGAAAATCAAAAGCCAGACTGGCGCCTGCTGGACAAAAAATAACTTTTGCCGATGTGGCCGGACAAGAAGAATCTAAAGAAGAGCTCCAAGAAATTATTGAATTTCTTAAAGAACCAAAGAAATTTCAAAAACTAGGAGGAAGAATACCCAAAGGCGTACTCTTGATGGGGCCACCCGGTGTTGGAAAAACACTTCTCGCTAGGGCCGTAGCCGGCGAAGCAAGTGTGCCTTTCTTTTCTATTTCCGGTTCAGAATTCGTAGAAATGTTTGTTGGCGTAGGAGCAAGCCGCGTTCGAAATCTCTTTGAACAAAGCAAAAAGAATGCTCCCTGTATTTTATTCATCGATGAAATTGATGCCGTCGGCCGCCATCGAAGCGCTGGTATCATGGGCGGAGGCCAAGAAGAACGGGAACAAACCCTGAATCAGCTTCTGGCCGAGATGGATGGTTTTGAGTCGAATGAAGGAGTAATTATCATAGGGGCCACGAATCAGCCCGAAGTTCTTGATCTAGCCCTACTCCGACCCGGCAGATTTGATCGCCGAGTTGTTTTGAATAAACCCGATGTCAAGGGCCGAGAAGAAACACTAAAAATCCATACCCGTAAAATACCATTAGACGACGAAACTAAAACAGGACTTTTAAAGATTGCCCGCGGAACAGCTGGATTTTCCGGAGCCGATCTGGCTAATCTGGCTAACGAAGCCGCTTTGAACGCCGCTAGATATAACAGAGAAACCGTAACCAC
>CAZCYM010000002.1:16399-25297 GCA_964502945.1 uncultured Candidatus Saccharibacteria bacterium | reverse complement strand
ATAGTTCTCTTATTTTGTTTAAAAATTACCGACTTCTTAAAGAAAAACTGGCGATAGAAAAACCTGCTATAAAAATTTATAATGCTACGCCTAATAGTTTCTTAGATGTATTCCCGATGATAGATTTTAAAGACATAAAATTTGATTAAATTGTCATTTTCCATTTACCAATTTCCAATAAATTATTCATTTTACTAATTAATCAATGTCAAATTCAGAAAAAAGTAAACAATTAGAGCAGAGAACTTTTAAATTTAGTGAAGAAGTCATTAAATTATGTAGGAAAATAGAAAAGAATAACATTTCTAATCCGATCATAAATCAGCTAGTCCGTTCCGGAACAAGTATTGGTGCTAACTATCTTGAGGCAAATAATGCTAGCTCCAAAAAAGACTTTGCAAATAAGATATTCATATGCAAAAAGGAAGCTGAGGAAACAAAATATTGGCTAAAGATATTATCATTGATCTCTGTAGAAAAAGAGTTGATCGATGGCTTATATAGTGAATGTCAGCAACTAACCATGATATTTCAGAAAATAGTGACTACAATCAGAAATGCTCAATGATTTAATGTTAAAATCAATGGAAAATGGTAATTGTTAAAGGATGAATTATACCGACAAAAAATTCTGGGATGAATACTTTAATCGCCACGGACGTAAACCATCGATTGTCGAAAATTCACCATTCTCAGATATATTCAATAAATATTTAGTTCCTGACAAAAATAAAACTATTCTAGAGATCGGCTGTGCTGACAGTATTTTTCTATGCTATTTAGCTAAAAAATTCGGCTATCAAGCTTATGGAATAGACTACTCTGAAGCGATAATAAGAACAGCTGACCTGTTTAAATTTAATGGTCTGTCTGAACCAAAACTATACAAAGAAGATCTCTTCTCTTGGAGGCCAGATATTAAATTTGATGTAGTTTGTTCTTTTGGATTTATTGAACATTTTGATGATATTAATCAGGTTATAAAAAAACATGCTGAGCTTGTTGTTTCTGGAGGAAAACTAATAATAACCCTCCCCCACTTTGCCCATGCCCAGTATTTTCTTCACTGGCTAATCGATCGAGAGAATCTTAAAAAACACAATACCAAGGTAATGAATCTCGACTCTATTAGAAAGGCTATTATGCGATCGGGCATGAAAATAGAATATTTATCATACTACAAAACATTCGGATTTTGGACAGAAAATAATCACATGAATAAAATATCAAAGACACTAAACTGGCTGATAATTAAATCGGGTAAAATTATTACCAAAATATTTGGCTATAATAAGCCAAATTTTCTATTTTCCCCTCACATAGTTTGTGTAGCCACAAAGCAAAATTAACGTCTAACTTATGCATGTACTTCAAATAAATACAGCGGACACGAAAGGCGGAGCAGGTAAAGTGGCTTACGAACTGAAAAATGAACTATCTAAAAGGGGGCACCGCTCAACACTTTTGGTATCTCGAAAGTATGCAAAAAATGACAAAGATGTGGTTCTCATTCGCCCAGAGAATAACTTACGCAGAAGAATCCTGAAAAAGTTTACGTATTATCTTGCAAATGATTTGGATCTTTTTCCGTCGGGGCATGTTTTTAAAATGTCGGAATTTAAAAATGCGGATATAATCCATTGCCACAACCTCCACACAAATTACTTTAATCTCAAAACAAAAAAAAAAATATCTGCGCTTAAGCCAATTGTCTGGACCTTTCACGATATGTGGCCAATCACTCCTCATTGCGCCCACTCATTTGATGGTAAGTTAAAAGAAAATGGATTTTTTACTTGTCCAAGCTTAGATATATATCCCCCTATCGCTTGGCATAATGAAAAATATCTGGAGAAAAGAAAAGGCACAATTTATCAAAAATCAAAATTTCACATCGTAACGCCTTCGAAATGGCTAGCTAACAAGGTCAAGCAAAGCGTTCTTGGGAATAAGCCGCTATCAGTAATTTATAATGGCATTAATACCTCCATATTTAAGCCATATAACAAGCAAGAGTGTCGTCAAATATTAGGCCTACCGCCGGACAAACATATTATCCTCATAATGGCCAAGGGGGGGCAGTCTAATCCCTGGAAAGGGGGTAACTATGCCCAAGGTATTATAAAAGCATTTATGGGCGATTCTAGGGCCTTTTTCATTGATCTAGGGGGCGATACAGATAAGGGTAGTAATAAAGTTAAAACCGTAAGCTACATAAGCGATCAAACAACGTTGGCAAAATACCACTCCGCCGCCGATATGCTTTTATACCCCTCTATAGCTGATAACTGTCCCCTGGTCGTCCTTGAAGCGATGGCTTGCGGATTACCAGTTATTTCCTTCGATACCGGCGGCATACCCGAATTAGTAGAGCACAAAATAAATGGTTACATTGCCAAGTATAAAAACACGGACGATTTAAAAATTGGGGTTGAATATTTATTAAACTTATCGCCCCAAGAAGTAGAAAAGATTAAGCAATACTCTATAAAAAAAATAGCAATCGGTTTTACGATTGAAAAAATGACTGACCAATATTTAGAACTCTATCAAAAGTTGTTGATATAGAAACTTTTACAGTTTATCTATCTTGGTTAATAAATCTTTAGCCAAGATACCTGATTTGAGTTTTTCCTGATATAGCTGATAACCATTTTGAGCTATCCTCTCTAGCTCTTGAGGGTTATTTTTAGCCCACAATATTTTTTCAGCAACCGATTGAGCATCCGCTGGCTGGCAGGTAATACAGGTCTCCCCTGCTATCAATAATTCAAGGATACCAGCATTTGAGGCAGTTAAATATGGCAGATGCATAGCTAGTGATTCGTAGGCCTTGTGAGGAATAGTTCTTTCAAGTCTAGGATGATCAGATAATTGGCCCAGACTTAAATGGCATTTTTGCATTGTCGTTCTAAGTTCCTCTATGGGTAAGAGATCTGATCTAAACTCTAGATTAGCGGGCTTAAGCTCTTCTACGAGTTTGCTTATTTTATCCAAAAGCAATCCGCCGCTAAGCATAATAAATTTTATATTTTCTTTCTCAAGAATTTTTGCCGCTCGAATCACATATTCCGCCCCGGCTTCAGGCATAAGAGACCCCCTGAATAGCACTGTGAATGTTGGGAATTTGGCCACTGATGGATCATAAAAAAATATATCTTCATCAACCCCAGTCCAAGCTCTCACTAACTTTTTTCTTGAAATCTTAAATAATTTGGAAAGATAACTAATCTGAGAATCGGTTTCCAACATTATAAAATCTGCTGCCTTAACGGCAAGAAAATCCAAAAACCAATAATAGGTAGCGCGCAAAGAAAATTTAGAATAAAGCCCTCGGGCAACTATCATTCTTTCATAAACGGAGCATAGGGCATTATATACTATTTTTTTTCTAGTAAATAACCTGCAAAAAATTACGAGCTGAGGACTATCATAGCCAACAATGATAAAATCTGGCCTAATCTTTAATATTTTTCTGAGAACGTTAAAATATCCAGATATAGACTTTTTTATCCCATGAGCTTCAACATTATTACCGTTTTGAATAAGACCATTGATATAAACAGCATTAACAGAATTTTTTAATCTTGAATGACTTAAATATAGTATATTCATTAGTATCAGTTAAATAAATATAAAAAGAACACCGCACCGATAAAATCTAAGAGTAAATCAAATACAATACCCGGGGTGGTTTCTCTGTCAATATAATAGTTGAATTTATTTATAAGAAACTGCTGAATTTTTCTATTTTTATTTACTACTAGCTCTCCCGCTTCCCACAAAATTCCTATCAATACTACAAACACAATAATACTTCTGTTTTCTAGCAAAAAATTCGACAAAAACATAGTTATAAAAAATCCGCCCAGAAAATGTGCCAACTCAAAAAACCAATAAAACTTGTTGCCGTATTTACTTAGAGAAATAGCTAGAATATACAAAAAAACTAGGACTAAAATAGGTAGAAATATTGACATATTTTAAATAATATTGTAGACTAAACTTGTTCTTTACAATCGAATTTTAGCAAAAGGGAGGTAAAAATGCCACAGGTGTTAGTTTCTAAGCTTTCTCTATTCGGATTGCCAATCAAGATGGCCATGAAAAAAGCAAAAACTGCTGGTTTTGACGGCATTGAGGTTCCGCTCACAGATCGATTCAAAAATTATGCTTGGCGTTGTCAATATTTAGCCAAGAAGTTGGATTTAACACTCCACTTTCATCAATCATGGAGTTCGGACGAAGATCCAACGGAATGGAAATTTAAAATACTGGAATGGGTTGGCTATCTTCCTCAATCTGGCTATGTTCTTAGTGACAACGTGTCATTTGATATTACTCAAGAACCAGTAGTAATCCAGGCGGATAGATTGAGTGAAATACATGATCTAGAAATTGTTGCTGATAATTTCTGGTTCCAAACAGATTCTGTAGTAAATCGAAGCGGAGAGATAAAAATGGAACTGACTAGCTTTCTAGAGAAGGTCCATAAATTCAATCTACCTGTTGTGTTCGATACTCAGCATTATCTAGAATGGAAATTGGGTGTTTTTAGGGATTTATCAAAACTCCCCACAAATACCACAAGATTGCTTGAACTTCTTGAAGATGGATGGACAACTCTCGGACCACACACAAAAGAAATCCACCTGAATGATTGGCAACCGAAAAGCAGAAATGTATTCCCTGGTACTGGCGTTGCGCCACTTACAGAATTCTGTCAGCTAGTTAAGTCAACCGGCTGGAACGGTTGTGTTGTTCCAGAAATTAGTCCAAATATACCCATTCCCCATTCACAAGATACGTTAAAAAGATTGAGAGACACGGTTGATTCTTATTTCGTATAAGCCCCTTTCTGGGGCTTTTTTAATTTTTTGTTTTATTATTTTACTACAGGCAAGACCTGTACAGGTCTTGCCTGTAGTAAAATAAGCTCTTTCTGCCAGTTGTAATTTCCCCAATGGGAATATTTATTTTTAAATTCTTCGGTCTCATATCCGGGATGACAACCTAATTCCACAATTTTATCGAGATATTTACTAGCCAGTTTTTCAGCAAACTTTATATCGCTCTCGCTCAAATTACCGGCATTTACAAAACCTACAAAATAATCATTGCACTCGAAACCGGCTTTTTGTATTTTTTTCTTTGCTTTCGCTGATAAAAAATTTAAAAATAAAAGCTGCAACTTTCTAAAAAACTTTCCGCCGGATAAACTAACTGGCTCAATAACTATTCTGATATATGGAACGTCACATTTTTTGGCCAAATCTATAACTATATCCATAACTCCCGGCAATAGATGCAGATGCTGGTTGCCGTTTAGAAAAACCGGCTTAATTCCTGCCCTAATAACCTTTTCAACTTGAGCCTCCAGCTCTTCCCTGACAATTTTTTTTGCAACAAATCCTAAAATATATTTTATAAAAAAAATACGGTGGTTCTTTAATAATGGCTGGCCCGAGATAACCGACACTTGCTCAACTAGATTCAGGTGAACACCAATATTTATATTTGACAAGCCTCTCAACTGAGTTACTGCATCCTCAAATGCTTCCCCATTAGCCATCAACGATGCCCCGTCAATTTTCCCTTCTTTTAACAAAAAAACGATTCCGTCGTTAACGGACTTATGGAGACCGAGATCGTCGGCAATAATTTTCAGCATAATAAAATTAATCTCTAAACTCTAATCTCTAAACTCTAAACAATATCTAATATCAAAATTCAAATACCAAAATTTAAGATTGTTTTGATTTTTCGATTATGGCTCCGAAGATTTTCATTAATTCTGTGGCTTCGTTGATTAGTTCGGTTTTCTCCTGTTCTTGTTCTTTACTTGATTCTGAAAGACGCAGCCAGTATATGGATTCTTTTGCTTCTTTTCGACAAATTTTTATCCGCATTGAAAAATCTTTGCGACTAAACGCTTCGTTTGCTTCAATAAAGTTTGCACCAACAGAACCACTTGCACGTATTCCTTGTTTTGAAACCTCAATATTTACTGTATTTCTGGAAAGGCCTTTGAAGTACGAAAAGGCTCTTTTTGCAAATAAAAACGTCCTGTCTTCTAAGTCGTAGGGTTTTTCTTTTTGAGATTTCTCCATTTGAGATTATTTAGAAATTAGGGTTTAGAGACTAGAGATTGTCTAAAATTTGAATTCAAATTTTAGAAGTTATGAATCCCATAAGAAGTTTTTTCTATTTTATCATTCTCTAGATTCTTTGTCTCGGCAACAATATATGCTGGCCGGCCCTTAACTTCATTAAACATCTTGTAAAAATATTCGCCCAAGATACCTAACACAATCATATTTAAACTTCCAAGGAACAACATTAATATAATAATGGTAGCATTACCCTTGTTGAGAGGATCGGGGTTGGCATAATAATCCCAAACAACATAACCAGAGAATAAAATACTAGACATAAGCACCAACAGGCCAGCCCAGAATGCCAACCTCAAAGGAAAAGCAGAAAATGACGTAATACCGCTCATAAAAAAACTAAAGAAAAGTCTTTTGATAGAATACTTAGATTGGCCGTGTTTCCTTGCTTCTGCCGTATAGGGAATATATGTTTTCTTAAAACCAACCCATTGAACCATTCCCCTCAAAAATCTTTCTTTTTCCGGAAGTCGTTTGATAATTTTAATGACTGACTTCTTGTATAACGCAAAATCGGAAACATTTTTAAACTCGAGATCGGTAATAGAACTTAAAATTTTGTAATAGGCCCTCCCCAGAGTATCTCTTACAAAAGAATTTTGTTGGTTAGAAATCCGCTCTCCAATAACAATATCGGAGCCTCTTTCAGAATGCTTGATAAATTCGTGAATTAGACGAGGCGGATGCTGTAAATCACTGTCCATGGTCACCACTAATTCGCCCTCAGCCACATCTAGACCAGCGCTTAAAGCGGCCTGATGGCCAAAATTCCGGGAAAAACGTAAAACCTTAATCCTGGGATCTTTGACTACAAATTGATTTAAAATCTCCGGGGTTCTATCCCGGGAACAGTCATCAACAAAAATTATCTCATAATTTTTACCCAGCGAATTACAGACAGAATAAAGCTCCCTCATTGTTGCTGGAAGGGCCTCCTCTTCATTAAAAACCGGCAAAACTATGGATAAATGAGTGGTTTTATAAGTCTTGGTCATCTGGATAATTGTACATAATATGAGGCCATCTGTCTAGGGCAGTGTCCTACAGTCAAAAATATAGGAATCCACATATTTATCCGTAAATTTCTTAACTAAATTACATCTGGAGATAAGTCGCCAGTATTCACTTTTTTTATCAACGGCCGGAAAATCAACAATCAGGTAATGACCTCGATATTCGGTCAATTTTATGGTGTAATCCCTAGTTGGCGCAGTATAGAATCTGGAATCATATTTATTGTTTATCTTAAGATAATAAACTCCGGCATCATAATAAGTTATCACCCCATCAATTTCTTTATTATTTATTACATAATCAACAGATTCTTTGGTAATTCTATCAACACTGCCATATAAGTTTCCGAATAAATGTTCACTTGATAACAAAATGTTGTAACCCACTCCAAATACAATAAAAACTGCCCAAGCTAGCTCTTGATACTTTTTAACAATGCAACAATATAACAATGCAACAATTGATATCAACCATGCCCATAAGATAAATTGAGCAGAAACATAAAAACCTATCGGCCCAGAACCACCGGTTAAGGGAATAAGGAAATTAAAATTGAGCGATTTTAGTTTATCCAGATATGCTATTTTGGGATTGAGCGGCAAAACCTCATAGCTAACTACTGCCGTAACCATCAGAAGCAATAAAAATCCGCCCAGACTTAAAAACAAATATTTTTTATCTAATTTGGGAATAAGCAAACGAATAACGTCGGAACTTATTAAAACAGCGGGTGCAATTATAAACATAAAATACCTTTCTACGGGAAGTGTGGCAAAATCAAAAATTACAAGGTAAAAAATAAGATTAAAAAGGATATAAATAAACCAGACTCGGTGCCTGATAAAAATTTCTTTCCTGAATAAACCGGCCATAATTGGCAGAACCAAAAGCGAAGAGAGCCAAATAAAGAATTTGAAAAGCCGTAAAAATAGGTCAAAATAGGCCCTTGATCCAAAATTAAAAACTTTAAAGTTAGAAGCATACTCAACAATCCGCGAATTTTCAAAGTTATAAAAAACAAATATAGCCAAGCCCAGAAAAACAGCAACTATTGACGGAAACAACAGTCTTTTAATCTCGGCTGTAAATTTTTTACTCTTATAAAGCACCAGTAAATGATGAACTGCCAATGCCGCAACAAATAAAAAGAAGCTTATTTTTGCAAGAAAACCACCAACAACAGCTGCTAAAAATAGCCAAATAAATCTTTTGTCTTTATCGACCACTACCTTCAGATAAAAATAGTATGACAACAAAACAAAAAACGGCAGTATCGCGCCATCGATATCGATTTGAAGATTAGCTATCAAACCATAGACACTGACTATAAAAAAACTGGCCGCAAGGTAAGCCGCTTTCTTGCCTCCCAATCTCAAAGCTAAGAGATAGATCAATAAAAGATTAAAAATACTGAATACAAAAGGCACTATTCTTAAGTTGTTATATCCAAAAAACCTGCCAGCTAAAGAAAGGGAGGACTCCATTATCGGCGGATGTGGCGAAGAAAGATCTCCAAACACGGCCGGGTTAGCTATCGAAACCCACCTATATTCATCCTGATGATAAAACTGGCCCAAACCAAAAAATCTGGTCATGACAAAAAGGGCAAAAATAATTATAAGCCAGCGATTATTCTTTATGGCGGTTGTCATTTTTTTCTAGAACAACAAGAATCGAAACACCAAATGGATAGCGAGTCCATTTTAATATCTTT
>CAZCYM010000002.1:3371-16389 GCA_964502945.1 uncultured Candidatus Saccharibacteria bacterium | reverse complement strand
AAAAATAGGATTTAAAAAATTATCACTAATGTCAAAGTCTGATTCCCTGTTTTTTATATTAAACCATTTTGAGGCCAATCTAACCAGGGCAACAGCGGGAAATAAAAAAGTATTAAAATATGTCTTTTTCAATATTGATAAACTTGAAAATTTACTCACAAGTTTTGTAATTGATTTCATCGAATATCTCCGAAAATGATGAGATATTTCATCTTGCACGCCCCACATCCATTGATAGGCCGGCACAGTTATAATTAGGTGGCCATTGGGTCTTAGGAGCCGTTCAAGCTCATGCACAACAAGATCGTCCTCATTAATATGCTCGATAACATCCATGGCTAATATTAAATCAAAAGACCCATCAGGAAAATCAGCCTGGATTCCGTTCGTAGAATAAAGATTCTTAATACCCTGACTAGTGCCATATTCTATCGCTTCTCTGGATATATCTGTCCCACAAGCATCATATCCTCTAGCTTGGAGCTGGCCGACTATAAAACCAGAGCCGCATCCATAATCTAAGATTCTCATATCACTCTTGATATTGTATTCTTCAAAAATAGAGTAGATTAAATTTCTACGCACCCTAAATAGCCAGTTATTTTTCTCTAATCTAAAATAATTTTTATAATATTGGGAATCCATGCAAATATTTATTTAGATCCGGCAGAGCTTGGGTAAATCAAATCCCAAAGACAATGCCTTATCAACATTAAGCCACATCTCCTTAGGACGATTGGTTAGTTTTTGTTTGTTATCATCTATACTAATAAAATTAACTTTTCCGGAATATTTGGGAAAGAACTTCATTACCTCTCGGCCAATGTTAGCCTTGGAAACAACATCGCGACTACCTAGATGAAGCAATCCCCTATCCATGACCGCTGGGATTTTAAATATCAACTTGGCCATTGTTGAAACGGACAAAGGATTCACCCTAACATCATTAAATAAATTAATGTTGCGATTATTTTTAAAGGAATCTACTAACCATTCAAAGAAGCTTGCCGGTTTTCGGCTTGCCAAATGAATACCCAGATGAATCATTCTGACAGCTATTCCTCTCTCATATTTAAGAACGGCTTTCTCACCCTCAACTTTTGAAAAATTATAATGATTGACTGGGTTTGGCTGGTCAATTTCTTTATAATTACCAGTTTTGCCGTCAAACACAGAAGATGTAGAGATATAGATTAATTTGGATTTAGTTTTATTTGCTAATTCACAAATATTTTTTGTTCCTTCAATATTAACAGAAGAGCATAAATTCTTATCTTTCTCGCATAAGTCAACATCGGTAATGGCAGCACAGTGAATTATCAAAGAAGATGCCTTAATCCTCTTTTTCAAAGACATAACCTCGTCTCGACTGGAAATATCGCATTTTACTGTCTCCATCCCAGAAGTCATAAGTTCTGGCTTTTGATTAAAAACGGCTAACACTTCATGTTTTTTATCTTTAAAAATCTGGGTCAATTGAGAACCCAAAAGCCCGCTTGCACCGGTTATAATCACCTGATTATTCATATGTTTTTCTTGCTAAATCTATGCCATAAGCATAGAGTTCGTGCCGTCTGGGACTTGTATAATGCTTCATCACAGTATTTTCGTCGGGCTTCTTTTTTATTTTATATTTTTCGATAGGTAAAAAATCAAAATTAGTCTGAGAAATTAGACACCCCCAAGCTGTCATTCCAATAAAATAATCATTTATAGCTCGCGTAGTATGATCAAAATATTCTAAAAATTTATCAAACTTTATAGATTCTTTTTTGTAAACTATTAAACCGGGGTTCATATAACCTACTCTTTTATTTTCTAGCTCATATTTCTGTGAATAATAATCATCCATCTTGAGATCGTATGTGCCATATTGATGAGAAATTAGGGCATCCAAATGATTATCATTATTAAAGAAATTAACAACTTCTTCCGGTTTTTTATAAAATAAAATATCACTATCATAAACAATTACCGTATCGGCCCTACTCAATAAAAAAATGTCCATGAATTCCATTATCATAATATGGCCTTTGGCCCTATAATTCAGAACTTTTTCTGTTATTCCCGGAAAGTTTTTTATCAACTCATCTGCTTCTTTCTTGCGTAACACCCTTAAACCGCTGAATTTAGACTCAATGAGCTTGGCGGACTCATTATCAATTGAACCGTCATCATGAACAATTATATATGGCCGCAAACCCGAATGATACAGAAATGATTTCAGAGAACAGGCCAGCATCCATAGATCTTTTTTCTGACACAAAGTATGAAGCTCGACTTTACTATCGGGTATATATTCAAATTTTGATATTTTTTTTAATAAATAAGTTCCGAAAAACCTATTTTTGCAATATTGAAATATATACAGCACTAATCCATCCCTGAAGAGTCTGGCTATAAAGAACAGTTCTACCCTTATTTTTTTAAACATGATTAGATATTCCTAGGACTTATGTGTTGACTATTTTCTTAGCTCTATTTAGTTCGTCTTCTGTGTTAATGTTGATATAGTCTCCCTTAAATAAAGTTAGGGAAATTTTTTCTTTGCCCTTAATCATGTTTTGAATAACATCAGTTAGCTCTACCTCCCCTCTCAATTTGGATGGCGGGGTTTTTCTTATATAGTTAAATATTCTTCTATCGAAAAAGTAAAAACCGAGGCCGCAGAGATTATTGTAAATTCTTTTTGGTTTTTCTTTAACTCCTTTTATAATGTTGCCGGCAAGCTTGATGCTATAACTATTTTTGATATCTCCGACATTATTTGTTTTCCAAACACCAATTCCTTGTTCCACACCAGAAGGAAAATTAAAATCACCCCGACAGATACAATCTCCCAGAACAACTATGAATTTATCCCCCACGGTCTTTTCTACAGTTAACAAGGCGTCGGCAATTCCTTTTAATTCTTTCTGGACTATAAATTTAGATTTTATGTCTTTAAGGGTTTTTACATAATCAATGATCTTTTCCTTTTTATAATTCACCACAAAAACAAAATCATTAGTATATTGTTTCCAGTAATTAATCACATGATCTAATATCGGTTTCTCGACAACATTAACCATTGGTTTGGGATTATTTTCTGTCAAAGTTAAAAGCCGACTACCTTTTCCGGCAGCAAGTATAATGCATTTTAAGTTTTTATCATTAAACCACTTATTTTTTGTTTCCATAATCTTTATTTTTCCACCAATTAATTAAGCTGGGCAGCATAACTAACAAATCTCCTTTTGGCTCATAGCCCAAAACTTTTTTAGCCTTTGCAATGTTGGCCCTTATTCTCGATATCTCACCGCCCGGTTTAGGAACATATACCTTACCATTACCAACATACTTATTGATAGAATCGGCAATATTGTTTATGGATATTTCTTGACCACTGGCAATATTGAGTATCTCTCCCCTACTCTTTTTGTTGAAAGCCGCCAGTACATTTGCCCTTGCTATATCTTTTACCCAGACAAAGTCTCTGGTCTGCTTTCCATCGCCAAATATCGTTAGGGGCTTTCCGCTCAACGCCTGATTAATAAAAGTTGTTGTGACCCCAACATAATCAGAGGGCGTCTGCCTAATTCCAAATGTGTTAAAATATCGCAAAACAGTAGTATCTATTCCGAATTTATCCTGAAATATTTTGCAATAAAGCTCTCCCCTAAGTTTACTGAATCCATAGGGCGATATCGGCCTTAACTGGCTATCCTCCGTAACTGGCAGTAATTTTGGCTCACCATATACAGCCATTGACGAGGCAAAAATTAATTTCTTGACCTTATTTTTAACCGCCGCCTCAAACACATTAAGAGTCCCGTATACATTATTATCCACCTCGTGCTTAAGCATATCAAAAGACGCCCTTATGCTGACAAAGGCAGCATCGTGAAAAATAACATCTATCCCCCTCATAGCTTTTATGATAGCCGCCTCATTTCTAATATCCCCCTTAATAAACCTGCATCCCTTGGGTATATTTTCTTTTTTACCCACACTTAAGTTGTCAAACACAATAACTTCGCCCTTTTTGGACTTTATCAATTCTTCGGCTATATGAGACCCTATAAATCCGGCTCCGCCGGTAATTAAAAACTTCACATAATCTCTTTCTAAAATTTAGATAAAAATGAGAAGAAAGTCAAATAAAATATTAGCTAATAAAATTGAGGATCTTACGAGACCTTTCCTGCCAAGTAAAAGATTTCACCATATTAAATGCTGCTCGGCTCTTTTCCATAGCTTCTGGCTCGTTACTTAAAACTTGATCGATGACAGTAGCCAAAGAATTTACATTGTCGGACTTGAAAAAATAGCCTGTATTTTCATCTAAAACTTCTCTGATTGACGGTAAATCTGAAGCAATGATTGAGCGCTGAGAAGCCATGTATTCGAATAGTTTTAAGGGCGAGGTGTAACGATTAGATATTTCTTCCTTGGAAGAATTAGGTAAAACCAAAATATCAGCCGCTTTTAGTAGCGATGGGATCTGATCATATAGCTTATGGCCTAACATTAAAACACCATCTAAGTCCCCTGCCTTTTGCCTGAATTTTTGAACATCATAATCCGTCCCTCCTACAAATACAAATAGAGCCCTGTCTTGAAACTTGCGCGCTGCCCCAAGCAACACGCCCGCTCCTTTCCACTCAAATAAATGTCCGCTATACATAACGATTTTTTTATCTAGCGGGAGATGGTGTTTATTTCTCGCTTCTTCTTTAGTCATTTCAATATTAAATAAATCTAGATCCACTCCGTCTCTGGCAATCAACAGATTGGATTCTTTAATACCGAAATTTATAAAGTCGTCTTTCAAGCCCTGAGAAATTACAACAATTTTCAAGTTAATCTTTTTAAATCTTGAGTAGAATATTTTTCTTTTGTTGGAAAAGCGATGACTCTCAAAAATGATATTTTTCTTAAAAAAACTAAAAATATAAGCGACTAGTTCATCTCGAGTATAAAAAATGTCGGCCCCCTCAACCAAAGCATAAAATACCAGCACAAGAGCCGAACAAAGGCTTTTTGCACCGAAGGCTATTTTATTTAAAAATCCCGGCAAGTAAAAATCAGGGGCAAAGATTTTCTTAAAAACAAAGTTTCTTTTTATGCCGTAGTAATCAAAGAACTCGTCCTTGATCTTGCTTATTCTGTACGGCGCAATAAGTTTTACTTCCAAATTTGCTTCTAACAACTTTGAATTTTGATCTGCAACTTTTAACTTTTCACTTTTCACTTTAAACTTAAGCAAAGCGAACGCCTCGCAGGTTTTAGCTATTTGTATTCCGTAAGCCTTTTCGGTTGGAAGACGGAGGTTGGCGATATAAATTAATTTCATAGAGATTGGAAAAAATTATAAAATTTATTGGCTATGATTTTATAATCATAATTTTCTTCAATATACTTTCTACCGGCTTGCCCAAGATTATCTCTTAGATTTTTATCTCCGCCCAATTTCAACATGGCCTCGGTCAAACTTTTGGCGTTGTCCGATTCAATCAATAAGCCAGTCACTCCATTTAAAACAACATCCTCAATTGATCCTGTCCAGGTTGAAATAACTGGAACCTCCATTAAAGAAGCTTCGGCCATAGAATATCCGAATTGCTCCTCCCAGCCACCAAAAGAAATACTGGGATAAAGAAAAACATCAGAAACCGATAACAATTCCCTCAGTCCGACAGAATCAAGCCAGGGAATAAATGTAACATTATGATCTAGCTTTAAACTCTTAACTTTCAACCTTAAACCTTCCTCATACTCACCCGAACCGGCAATAATTAGATAGCCGTTGGGAATTTCTTTTAACACAGCTTCCATTGCTTCGAGAATCAAATGAACGCCCTTCCTGTAACCGAGCGCTCCGGCAAAAGTAAATATAACTTTACCGCCTAGATCGATATTACGAAACCTATGTTCCGTGTTTTTTTTCTTGAAAAACTCTGAATCCACACCGCTTAAAGGTATTACTGCCATCGACTTTTTAGTGAAACGTCTAAAAATCTCGGCGCTCTTTTTGTTGCCACAAACGATAGCATCGCAAAAAAATAAATTTAACCTTAAAATCGACATCTGAATCAAGCCCTTAAATCCTTTGAATTTTTGGTTGTAGGGTATATTCTCCCATGAAAATATAATATGTTTTTTTCCAAAAAGTTTAGCCCAAAACCCTTGATACAAAGTTGTTAACAAGGTTGGCTCGCTGGAACTAAAAACTTTATCCAAATTTTTAATTTTTAAAAGGTAGAGCGGGAAAAACGGCATCCAGCCCTTAAGGAGACCGCCAATGATTGGATAATTTGAGTGATAAAAAGAAGACGGAGTGGTATAAATATTGGGTCTAGTTGGAGCTTTAAAAATTAACTTTCCGCCCTTTGCTTTCCAAATTTTAGGCAAAAGAAAAAAAACATCACCCAGATATGAATCGAATGTCTTAAGATATGTTTCTTTTATGTATGGATAACCGGCTATGAGCAATGACATATTTAAATATTTAAACGTTTAAATGTTCTTCCGGGCCTTAACTATAAATTGAGTAGCAAAAATACTAGGCCAAGATTTTAAAAATTTAGTTAGTTTTCCTGGGAAAATAATATGATTTTCTTTCTCTATCTTGAAACCGCTATCTTTTAAAACTTTATTTAAATATTTATAAGTAAAAAAGCGGATGTGACCAAAATCCATAAGGCCTTGATCGGTATATTCAAACTTTCCAAACATTATTTTTATTCTGCTCGTCCAAAGTAATAGGTTAGGAGTGGTAATAATAATTTCCCCACCGTCATCAAGAATAGAAAAAACTTTTTTCAAAACCTCCACCGGATCAAAAATATGTTCTAAAATTTCTGGCAAAATAACTAAATCAAATTTGTTTCCAAGATCAGGCCAAAAACCTTCTAGATCAAAAACGTAAGTTTTATCAAGAACTTTAGCCGCTTCCCGAATGGCTGATTCAGAAATATCAACTCCGACTACATAGTTACCCATCGCCTTGATTCTTGACCCGACATAACCTCGGGCACAGCCGATATCTAACACCTTTTTCCATGATATATCGCCAACAAGATCCAAGATTTTTTTTAATCTGGTGTGGGCAATCCCGTAATTTACGCTTTTATCTTGATAATGAATTTCGCGTGTCATTGATAGTGTCTTTTATAATTTTTTCTAACTCGAGCCCTAAAACTTGATGTGATGCAAATTTTATAAACTTATCGTAACCATTTTGAGCAATTTTTTCTCCAAGAGCTGGATTATTTTTTACTTTTAAAATGGCCTCGGTCAAAGCACTCTCATTTGAAGAAGGGATTAAAATCATATCTTCGTCATTGAATAATTCTCTGACCGCCCGAGTATCAGATGTAATGACGGGTTTTTTCATGGCTAATCCCATATAAACTTTGTTTGGGATAACCAGAGATGTTTTAGGAGAATTGCCAAAAATACCAAGAGAAACATCGCAATTTGCAATTTCCTTTTTAAGTTCCTCGGAACTCATCATACCTTTAAATATTACATTTTTCAATCCTAGTTTGATTGCTAATTCTTCTGCCTTTTTTCTCTCTTGTCCATCGCCGACAAGGGTAAAAGCTATTTCGCTAGCATCCTCTAAAATCTTCGCCGCTTTGAGTATGTATTCTACGCCCTGAAGAGGAATATATGTTCCAAAAAAGAACACCTTAAACCCGTTTGAATTATGATAGTCCGAAACTGGCTTGCCCTGAGTTTCATCGAAGGGTTGAAGAATATCATCATTTGCTCCGGCCCAGATTCTTCTAAATTTTTCTCTTGGCAAATTAAATTCCTTAACAAAAAAATTAATGTGAGCGTTGGTATCAAGTAAAACTATGTCGGCTAACTTGCATGACCACTTATCCAAAAATCTATAATACTTGGCATGAAAACTATTTTTTGAAAACTTCTGTCTGTCCAAAATATATCCCCCGTAATGCGAAGTGAATGCGTCAAAAATAATAAATTTTCTAGTTAATAGTCTAGCCAAAAACATAACCTCCTGCCCCGGAAAACCGACAATCATCGCGTCGTATTTTTCTTTCAATTTTAAGTAGTCAAAAAACAGCCAAAATAAGCTAAAGCGCTCTGGCTTCCGCCTCAATTCAATAACCTCAACACCATTTTTCCGCAATCCGTTTATAAGAACCCAATTACGGGCATAGTCTGGATCGTACGTTCCAAAATATAAAATCTTCATTGTTGATTGATGATTTGGCTTATTTTTTCAATAAGAACATCGAGGTTGTGATTTTTTATAACATAGTCTCTAAGAGCTGGATCGGTCGGCTTATCTTTTACGGCCACTATCTTATCGGCGAGTTCTGAAGAATTAGATTCGTTAAAAATTAGTTCTGGCGACAGAAAAGACCTTGCTGAATCGCTCGAACTCAAAACCTTCATTCCACAGGCCATGGCTTCAAGAATCGTTTTATCTAAGCTCCCCGTTTTAGATAAATGAATAAAAATATCATGTGACTGATAATATGAAGGCAAATCTTTATGATTAACCTTCCCAACAAAATTAAAATTGTCTTCCAATTTTAAACCCTTCACTTTCAACTTTAAACTCGTTAGATAGCGAGTATCGCTATCTAACGGCGCTTCGCCAACCATTGTAATCGAAAAGTCTATACCTTTATCTTTTAATATTTTTGCCGCACCTATAAGTATTTCGTAATTCTTCACTGGCGCGATTCTCCCGACGCTCAATATCTTGATCGAATTGTTGGGACTGTTGGATCGCTTTGTTTGTTCGAATTGATCACACTCAACATCTCGAACATTTCCATCATTTCGAACGTTTTTAGGCATTAGCCTAAAAACGTTTGTATCAATTCCATGGCCGGTTACAATCACTTTTTTTGATGGTAGCCGAAAGCTCTCTTTTGAAGCAGTAAAAATAATGTGAGCAAACTTTTCAGCTAATTTTAATTTGGTAGTTACGCCACCACTGGTATACCAGAAAAATATTTTCTTATTTAATAAATGCCATACCCAGCCACCAAGAACAACCCAAATTGGGTTCATATGTATAAAAACCGTATTATAATTTTTTCTTTCGCGCCATATATGTCTATAAAATTTCAATAAGTATATAATTTTTTTAAAAATTGTAACATTGAGAATTGATTGAAAATTAAAAATTGAAAATTGAAAATTATTTTCTTCTTTGCCCAAGGATATAACCTCAACATTTTCTGGCAAGCTAAACTCCCCCCTTTCAAGACAAAGCACGGTAATCTTTTCGAACTTTTCAGAAAACTTTTTTATCCAATCAATAAAAAACCCCAATAACTGGTCCCGCGCATCCACTTTTTGAGTGATAATTAAAAGTTTCATAGTAATTTTTTTCATAATCTTACAGGCAAGACCTGTACAGGTCTTGCCTAGTCTGTTTCTATTTCTCTCCCATAATCTAGCCACTCGAATATCTCTTTCCGAAATATACCGCGATCTGAAAAGTAATTTGGGAATTTATCTCTATCTAAAATGGCAGTTTGTGGTCTTGCATCTTCAACATAATCCAAGTAGCTTGAAAATTGATACCTTTGTAAATATTGTAAAACTTGTTTTTTGTTAACTACGCCTTTTTCTTTCCATTTTGGTTCAATAAGTTTTACAGGATTTAAATGTATGTAAGAAAATAAATATTTAAGATAGCGATCATCATTTACATGTCTTGATTTAAATTTCCCTTCAAAAAGAGTTCCTGTTCGTTCATATTTGATATTATAATACATTGAGTAACCAGTAGATAATTTTTGCATAAATTTACTGATATTACCATCATCGGGCTGAGTTAAAAGAATGTGAAAATGATTAGGCATTAAACAATAACAACCAATGTTAACTAACTTATCTCCCCGATCAAAATTATAAATATTATTTCCGATAAAACTCACTTTAAAATTATTGTCTCCATTAGCAAGAAAAATGAGCTTAGAAAAACGATAATAATCTTCCTTGTTATGGAAGATGGTCTGTTTACTATTGCCACGATTATAAATATGGTAATATTCGCCAGAAGCAAAAGTATGTTTTCTCGTTGACATGTCCTGATTCTATTACATCCTTCTCTTACAGGCAAGACCTGTACAGGTCTTGCCTGTACAAAAACAAAAAGGTCCGGCAATAGTTGTCAACTATTGCCGGACCAAGAACCAAGCAACCGAGGAGCCGAGTCCCTAGGCGACTTGCGAGAGAACCAGGTCGCCAGCAAGCCACCTGTCCAGACTGGCCACCGAGTAGACGTCCACGCGCCAGCCACCATAGTTCGGGTGCCAGTGCGCGCGGACCGCCCAAGGCGCACCATTCTCATCAAGGACGTATGCGATATTCGCGCGTCCGTTGACCAGAAGAGGTCCTTCTTGACCGAGTCCCTGCATCTCTATTGGCTGGTATAACTGCCCCAGCTTGATGAAGCGGTTGGACTGCGGTCTGAGGGCAACCATTATCTCAGGGTCATGGACATCCCGCAGAAGCATGTGCACGGCCAGCTCACCAGCCGGTACATTTTCCTGCTTGCCGAAAAACTTCGTGATCTGATTGTCGATGTAGCCGAACTTCACTCTCGTATTGCTCCTGGTGAAGCTCTCGCTAGTGACGAATTGACGGTTGGTCACTGCGACCTTCCGCTCGAAGTTGAGAATCATGATGGCCGCACGAGGATCCGTTCGTTCGACAAGCACAAGCTCGCCGGACTGGAAACGCTTAATACGCTCCTCCGTCCCGAATTTGTTCGCGACGTCCTGAATCTGTTCGACGGGATTCCAACGCATAACTTTCTCCTTCCGGCACTATGCCAGTAGTTTAAGTCGCACTATGCGACAGCAATGACCATCGGTATGACAGTCATAGCCATCATTATTCCATGAATTTAAAAAATACGCAATAGCGCCCGGGTAAGGTAGGACTTTTGCGATAGTTCACTTATTGATAAGGTTTTTAAGTTTTTCTGCATAGTTTTTTATCGATACCTTCTTTTCAAACTGTTTGGCTATTTCAGGACCATTCTGACTATATTTCTGGTATCGGACAGAATCGCTTAGTAAGCCACTGATTTTCTGGGCTATATCATCGGCCTTCCAGTCGATTATCTCCCCTCCTAGGGCCGCCTGCCTGCCGTCAGGTAGGTTTTTGAGCAAATCAGGCACTATACCAACAGGAGTGGCCAGTATGGGCACCCCGCAAGCCAGAGCTTCAACAACCACCCTCGGCCCCCCCTCATTGTATGATGGCATAACCAAGACTTTGGACTTATTAAGAAGTTCAGCAACTTCTTGAGAATCTTTGGCATAACCCCAAAAAATAATATTATTCTCCAACTTTTCACTTTTAACTTTAAGCTTTAGACTTGCCAAAAGAGGCCCGGTGCCTACAATCAAAACTTTTAACTTTTCACTTTTAACTTTTAACTTGCTTAGTGCTTCAAGCAGTAAGCTGATGCCTTTATTTTTTTCTAGTCGGCCAACAAAGATTAAGTCGTATTCTTTTTGTACGCCAGTTGGTTTAAAAATATCTGTATCAATATAGATCGCTGGTATGTAAATAATTTTCTCTTTCGGCACACCGGCTTTGATAAGAAAGTTAAAAACTTGAGAATTCATTACTCGTACTACCTTTGCCTTTGAAGCATCAAATCTGATAAATAACTTAAATAAAAATTTATAAATCGATTCCTTGGTATTAGCCGCTCTAGGATATCCTGGAACATGAAAAATCTCTAAAATATATGGCACTCTTATTTTTTGCCACAGCAGTCTAGCTCCTAGACCATTATAGAAGGGCGGAAAATCATGGACGGTCATAAGATCAAACTTTTGTTCTTTATAAATCTTTAGCGCTTTACTGATAAAAAATGCTGGGTGAAAAATTAATGGCCAAGAGGAAATATGAACATAAACATTTCCAAAATAGCCTGTAAGCCTGTAAGCTTGTAAGCTTGTAAGCTTTGGGCAAATAATATCAATTCTGGTCCAGTATTTACTAAACTCTTCGAGAGTATTATAAAACGCTCCCCTTTTACCGGAAGCTAAATCTCTTGCGCTACCCAATCCAGTTATCATTAAAAGTTTCGCCATCAATTATTTCGTTAACAAAGCGGTAGTTTCGCTTACCATTCGTTCCAGGCTATATTTTTCGATGGTTTTTCTACCCTCAATCACAAACTCTGACTTTAATTCAAAAGATTGGTGAAGACCCTTAATTGCCTCGATGATATTAAACTCATCATTATATCTGACTAAGAATCCATTTTTACCCTGCTCTATAATTTCCTTGTTTCCACCCATGGCACTAGCAATCACCGGCACTCCGGCCGCCATTGCCTCAAGGATCTGGTGCGAAAAACCCTCATAACCGCTATTGAGAATAAACATATCGGACGCCGCCAAATATATGGCCATATCCTCTTTTGATTTTTTCCCCACTAGATACACTTTTCTGTCGAGGCCCATATTATGAACGATGGTCTTTAAGTTATTCATCTCCGGCCCATCACCAATAATAATTAGACGAAAAAATTGGTTTATTTCTAAAACTTTAGGCATTATCTTAATGAGCATCCTGAATCCTTTCCATGGCACCAGGCGACCACTTGAAAGAATTATATTGCCAGGAATACCTATCTTCTTACGAGCCTCTTCTTTGCTTAATGCAGATTTTTTGAAATCAACCCCATTATAAATTAAATGAATCTTGTTGGAATCAGTTCCCCATCCTCGAACAATATCGGCTAGATATTGTGATGGAACAATGACTCCATCGGCCTTTCGACAAACCCAGTATTGAACTTTGGCTAAAATTTTTATCCATCCCTTCTTGGTTGCCACCTGAAAATCATTGATAAGAAAAGAACTCTTATTTTTCTGGACGGCCATTTCCCAGGCATAATCACCAACTATTTTAACGAAAAATCTCTTTTTCCTTATTTTTATAACGAGTAAAGACGGCAGTCCAGCACTCACGGCATTTAATGAGTAGATAACATCGTTTTTAGAAGCTAACT
>CAZCYM010000002.1:697-3361 GCA_964502945.1 uncultured Candidatus Saccharibacteria bacterium | reverse complement strand
TACATGAGATGTTTTAAAAATTTTGGCCATTTTCTCCAAACTCTTACTACTCTAAATGGAAACTCCTTATCGTTTTTATCCTCTAACTTTGAAGAATAAGTGACGACAGTAATATTAACCAAACCGGATACTTTTCGGCCCAAAGTCACAGCATAAGAAGCTGGCCCTCCTATATCTGGAGGAAAAATCCCGGTTGTGATTAGAATTTTGAATTTTGAATTTTGAATTTTGAATGAATCTCTAATTATTTAATTTATCAATTTAAAATTGAT
Source organism: uncultured Candidatus Saccharibacteria bacterium (assembly GCA_964502945.1). Taxonomy (GTDB): domain Bacteria; phylum Patescibacteriota; class Minisyncoccia; order 2-02-FULL-40-12; family GWA2-44-9; genus 2-01-FULL-39-28. Next base: position 3,089 of record CAZCYM010000002.1, on the reverse strand, counting down.
TAGAAATTAGAAATTAGAAATTAGAAATTTATCCGATTTAATATTTTCACTTCCTAGTGAAAATATTAAATCGGATAATGTGCCATATTGCCGCTACTCCATCTTTCCAAGTTATTTTCTTGCCCTCACCATAGGTGCGACCCTTATAAGAAATACCGACTTCAAAAACACGTAAATTAGATTGAGCAATTCTAGCCGTTAATTCTGGTTCTATACCAAAACGATTAGCCGATAATTTGGGTAGTATCGTTTTAAGCGCTTCTTTTATAAAAACCTTATACCCGGTTTCCATGTCTGATAAATTGAGCCCGGTAAATACGTTTGAAATAAAAGTTACCAACTGATTGGCCATGTAGTGATGAAAGTATAAAACTCGGCGCGGAAAAGCCGTAACAAACCTTGAACCATAAACAACATCGGCGTCACCATCTAATATTGGCTCCATTAGTAAGGGATATTCTTTAGGATCATACTCGAGGTCAGCATCCTGAATAAGAATAATATCTCCGGTCGCTTCAGCAAACCCCCGACGGACAGCCGCACCTTTCCCACGATTTTTATCCATAAAGATAACTTTGTGGATATTTCTGTATTTACTCAATACTTGCCTTGTTCTATCGGTTGAACCGTCATCAATAAAAACTAGCTCTTTGGCACAACCAATATCAACAGCGGAAATTGATTCTACTAATTTATCTATCGTTTTTTCCTCGTTGAAAACGGGAATAACAATACTTAATTTTTGACAGTTAAATTTCATATCGTTTATTTATATGATTTATATAGCTTATCAAATTCGACAGCAATTTTATCCCAATTATATTTTTCGGCAACTAAGGCCCGGGCATTACTAACTAGCTCCTCTCTAAGTTTATCATTTTCTAGTAATATTCTTATCTTGAAGGCAATATCTTCCGGCTCGCCCGAACAAAAGAGTCCCGTCTTTCTATTTTCTAAAAAGTCGGGTATACCACCCACTTTAGTCCCGATCACCGGAACATCCGCCGCCATTGCTTCAAGAAATGCGCTTCCTAATCCTTCTGACCGTGACGGCCTTACAAAAATATCTGAAATTTTTAAATACATCGGCAACTTTTCTTGTCCAACTGATCCAGCCAATATAACCCTATCCTCCAATTTTAAACTTTTAACTTGAAACTTTAAACTCTCCTTGAGCGGTCCGTCACCGATAATCAATAATTTATAATTTTGTCCGCCGGTCGGCGGATTAAATTTAGAATTTAGAATATCAAACGCATCTATTAGCAAATCCGGACCATTTTTATAAACCAAGCGCGACACACTAACTATTACCCCATCATCCGGCTTAATGCCTAACTCGTTTTCCAGATCTGTTAATTCTCCATAACTAAAACTTCTTGAAAAATAACCAACATCAACACCATTTGGAATTACATCGACTTTTAAATTTTTATTTATTTCCAAAATATAGTTCCTAAGATATCGGCTTATTGCCGTAGCACGGTCGGCCTTTTTTAATATGAGCTTCCGAAAAAAATTAATCAGCAGTCCCTGCTCTTGAAGATTTTTCCCCTCTTGCAAGGTAATTATAAACGGTAATTTAGGATAAAAATATTTCAACAGCCAGCCGGCTCCCGCCGCTCCCGATGCTTGAAAAGCGTGGACGGCCATATAATCATTTTTCTTCAATAATTTCGTGGCTTTAAAAAAAATCAAAACAGGGAGAAAGATTTTAGGTAACAAGAAGGTTGATAAACTCAGGGATCCACCAACGCGAAATATTGAAATATTGCCAACTTTTTCAAATTCAGAAGTGTTTTTGTCTAACCTTGCCGTTATCAAATCAAACTCAAAATCTGATAACTTATCGGTTATATTTTTTATAGCAAGCTCAGAACCTCCTATAAGAGGGAGATAAGCACTGGACAATATTAAAACCTTTGATTTCTCCTGCATTTCTTGCTATACTATGCCATAAATGATATCAGAAATCAATCATCAAAATAATCAAAATTCCAGCCCAAAACGCAGGGTTTTATTTATAATTACCCAATCAGAAATGGGCGGTGCCCAGCGATTTGTTTTTGAACTAGTTTCCCGCTTAGACAGAAATAAATATGACCTGCTTGTTGCCGTTGGATCAGATGGCGGAGGAGAGTTTTTAAAACAACTAGACACTATCGGTATCCGGCACAAAACAATAAGTTCACTGAAACGAAATATTAGTCCTATTCAGGATATTAAATCAATATTCGAAACAAGAAAGGTTATGCAAGAATTTCAGCCCAACACACTTTTTCTTAATAGTTCTAAGGCCGGTTTCATCGGCTCACTGGCAGCTAAATTTACCACTTATCATTTATTAATTTCCGTTCATTCAAACACTGATTCAATGAATCATTTAAAAAAT
>CAZCYM010000002.1:302-687 GCA_964502945.1 uncultured Candidatus Saccharibacteria bacterium | reverse complement strand
CGAAGGTTGTATACCGTATCGGTGGATGGACATTTAACGATCCCTGGCCGATATGGAAGAGGAGGACTTGGCTGATTTTAGAAAAAGTCAGCGCTCGCTGGAAAGATATAATTATTGTGAACAATAAACGAGATTTGGATCAAGCAAACTTATTAGGCATCAGGCCTCGAGAAAAAATAATACTAATCCACAATGGAATTGATATATATAAATTAGAATATCTGCCGAAAGAAGAAGCCAAACTAAGATTGTTTGAAAAAATATCTAGACATTCTGGCAAGATTTTTCAAGCTGAAACTATTATTGGAACTATTGCTAATTTATATCCGACAAAGGATATCGCCAACTTAATTAAGACAGCAGAGTTTTTTAAAAAAGACGATTC
>CAZCYM010000002.1:0-292 GCA_964502945.1 uncultured Candidatus Saccharibacteria bacterium | reverse complement strand
AAGCGTTCGTGACTGGAGTTCAGACGTGTGCTCTTCCGATCTATTACTCATTGCCAACTATCAGCTACAGCATAAAGTATTGCTTCTCGGCCAGTTAGCTAACGCTCAAAAATACCTACCAGCTTTTGATATATTCGTCTTACCTTCAGTCAAAGAAGGTTTCCCTTGGGCCTTAATAGAAGCAATGGCCGCTAAATTGCCAACTCTAGCCACTGGGATTGGAGCAGTACCAGAAATAATAGAAAACGGTAAAAATGGTTTTATCGTAGAACCAGGAAAACCAAACCAAATT
>CAZCYM010000001.1:8070-32240 GCA_964502945.1 uncultured Candidatus Saccharibacteria bacterium | reverse complement strand
TTAAAATAAAAAAGAGCCCTATATTTGCGGGTGATACGAAAAGAATATACTCCAGATAATTCTTTTAATTTCTTAGTTTGCAGAAGAGGATTAAGCCAGTTATCTTCAAAACGAGATTCTTGTCTTCTATATAACCTCCTGACTTCCTTTGGCAGCTTCTCTAGCTTCCTAACAAAAACTGGCATCTTGTGGATATTCATTATCCTTGGGGGTGAGATTTAAATGCGGAAAAAAAATCCTTTTTTATCTCCTGCCAATTCTTATATTCTTTGATGCTTTCTTCGGGTACTAAACTAGTAAACTTATCTATCTTATCTTTAAGTTCCCTCATTTCCTTAATAAGGTTTCCGATAGTATTATCCAGTCTTTTATTTGTAATAACTTGGGGCATTTTGTAAGTGTAACATTTATTAAATTAGATGTAAAATTCGATCAAAACAAGGGGGGAATTTTACTATCAACTAAGAATATAATCAATCCTATTATTGCCCCAACTGCGGAAATCATCCAGAAGCGCATCGTGACTTGGGTTTCCGGCCAGCCGAGAGCTTCAAAATGGTGATGGATTGGAGTCGAAAGAAATATTTTTTTCTTGCGGAATTTTTTAGATGTAAGCTGGATAATAACCGAACCTGATTCCATGATAAAAATAAGGGCGATGGGAATAAGAAGGAAGGGGGTGTTGGTCAACATCGCCACAACCCCAAGGGTTATTCCAAGTGACATTGAACCGGTATCGCCCATAAAAAACTTGGCCGGGTAAATATTAAACCACAAAAAAGCAATTAAAGAACCCATTATCGCTGCCAAGAATACGACTAAATCCATTCTGCCCTGATCAAAGGCAATGGCCGCATAAGCCCCAAACATAGTAAGAAAAACTCCGGCCGCTAAACCATCAAGGCCGTCTGTCTCATTAGCTGAAAAAGCCGAGGCAACAATTATAAAAATAAAAAATGGAATATATAGCCAACCGATGGTCCAATCACCCAAAAATGGAATGTTTACAAAATCCCAACCGAGTTTAGTATAAAACCACCAAGCCCCACCGGCACCAACAATAGCATACATTATTAAACGATCACGCATTCTTAATCCCCCGCCTCCCGGACCTTTCCTTAAAACACCGAGCATATCATCAAGCAACCCGAAAAGTGCCGCAATAATCAAAGTGGCAAAAGGAACCCAAGTCTGACCTCGAGAAAGAAAATTGATACTGCCAAGAGCGGTATTGGGATATATTTTAGCCAACAGCCAATAACCGATAGTTAATATAGATACCGTTGCCCAAATAACTACTCCGCCCATTGTCGGAATGCCTACTTTTTTCTTGTGAAGTTCTGAAAAAATTGGCGCATTTTCATGACGAACCACTTCTTTGCCTAACTGATATTTATATAAAATTTTCGTCCACAATGGAGTTATAAAAAGAGTAACAAAAAAAGCTACTGTGCCGACAGCAAAAATACGAACTACATTAAAAATTGTAAATACGCTATCGCTCAATTTTAAATTTTAAACTTTTAATTTTTAATTGACTCATTTCCATCTATAAGCCGCCCTAGTCCACTCGACTAATTTCTGGGTATCACCGAATCTGTCATTTGAACCAAGAACAATGCTTATTATTTTACCGGGATAATCGGGAATGCTAGCAACCAATATCATACACTGCCCGGCCCCATCTGTATATCCAGTTTTACCCCCAATAATATCTTTGATTAATCCGAGCAACCGATTTGTACTAGTTATAGAATGTTTGATTCTTTCATCGCTTGATTCCACAATCGCCGTTTTCTCGGCAGATATATCCCAAATTTCTTTATAATTCAAAGAGTACTGTACTAATTTTACCAGATCTCTCGCCGTTGAATAGGCGTTATCATCCAAACCGGCCGGATCAGTAAAATATGAGTCGCGCATGTCTAGATTTCGAGCTTTGACATTCATCTCGTCAACGAAATTAATATCTAGATTCTTAGCATGCTCGGCCAGGGCATAAGCGGCATCGTTGGAAGATTCTATAAGCATTAGCTTAAGCAGATTTCTAACGGTTAACTTCTCGCCTAAATATAAATCCTGTTTTTCTCCGTCTACTTTAATAGATTTTTCAGTAATGGTTACGATATCATTTGGATCAAGTCTTTCCAGGACAACCACCGCACTTAAAATTTTAGTAAGAGAAGCTATCGGCAATTTAGAATCAGTGCCTTCTTCGTACAAAAACCTGTTGGAGTCAGTGTCATAAATAAGGGCTGACTTGCCGCTTATCATCGGCTTAGGAATATTAGCATTGAGAATGGGAATATAATTTGGCTCCGATATGGACAGAACGTAGGCTTGCCTTCGAGAACTTGAGACGCTTAGAGGCATCAAATCATTTAAGGGAATGTCTTGAGAGTTTTTAACAACCAAAAAAATATTTATGGCAAAGAGAACAATTATCGTAATTGTTGCAGAGTAGACTTTTAATCGCATGGCTATTTTTCAATCCGACTCGGCTGGATCAATCTTCAGATGAAGTTCCTTAAGCTGTTTTTTATCTAATTCTGACGGCGAATCCATCATTAAATCCCTAGCATCTCCTGTCTTGGGAAAAGCAATTACCTCTCGAATATTCGGTTCACTCTGCAGAATAGAAACCAATCTATCCAAGCCCCAAGCAATCCCACCATGAGGAGGGGCACCATAACCTAGAGCACTTAATATGTGACCGAAATTTTCTTTTATTCTTTTCTTCTCAAAGCCCATTATTTCAAAAACTTTTTCTAGTGCTTCGGGCCTATGATTACGAATACTGCCACCGCCTATCTCCAAACCATTTAGAACAACATCGTATTGACTGGTAAGAATTTCGCCAATTTCCTCCTTTTTCAACAGATGCTCCATATATTCCGGCTTCGGTGCTGAAAAAGGATTGTGAGTAAAAGTCCACTTCTTCGCTCCTTCGGAGCTTCGAAGTGCAGGCACTTCTTCTTCAAACTTTTCAAAAAATGGAAAATCTATTATCCAACATAAAGCTAACAAGTCGAGATCGTTTTTATCTTTACGCAGATCTGGTCGGTCAGAATTATATTTTTCCATCGCTTCTTTATAACTAATTCTGGGAAATGGTATCTCTTGGATTTTTTTGTTCGGATATAATTTATGGATAATCTCGATTAAAAGTTTTTCGTTCAACTCCATTACATCTTCACGTTCAACAAAACTCATCTCCAAGTCAAGCTGGGTAAATTCCGGCTGACGATCACCCCTAGTATCTTCATCGCGAAAACAACGAGCAATCTGAAAATATTTCTCCAACCCACCAACCATTAAAAGTTGTTTGTACTGTTGAGGCGATTGAGGAAGAGCATAGAATTTTCCAGAATATAATCGAGATGGGACAACATAATCACGCGCCCCTTCGGGAGTTGATTTCGTAAGTATCGGCGTCTCGACTTCTATAAATCCGGCATCCGAAAGCCAGTTTCTTATTAAATGAATGAGGTCGTGTCTTTTAATTAAATTCTTATTAAGTCTTTGGCGTCTAATGTCTAAATAGCGGTACTGCATCCTTGATTCTTCACTTATTTCGTAGCCATCAGTATCTATTGGTAGAGGCATAGTCTCGGCCTTGTTGAGAATCTCTAATTCTAAGGGTTCTATCTCGACTTTGCCGGTTTCAATCTCGGGATTTACCATTTTTTCAGGACGCTCTTTGACCTTGCCTTTAATTCGAATAACCCATTCAGAGCGAAGTTGAGTAGCTAGTTCATAAGATTCTTTTGCTTGTGGTGAGTCCATCGAAGCCATCCACGGACCGAAAACAACTTGAACCACCCCGCTTTTATCGCGTAAATCAATAAAAATTATTTTTCCATGATCTCGCCGGACATTAACCCAACCAAAAAGATTAACTTCGGCACCGACAAGGTCTTTAGTTTCTAAAACTAGAGTTCGTTGCATACCCAGTACAATTACTTCGAATTATGCCTTGGACGATTTTAATTACAACCAATATTAAACAAAGTAATCTCTATTTTAAAACAATACCCAGCATTACCTTAAGGCATTATAAAAATCGTTTCGAAGTGGCTATACTGGGCATGATTGAATGTTACCATAGAAATTATAAAAACAAAAAGCCCTTATCGGGCTACGCATAAATTATTTATCAACATTCTCCGTGTAAGAGGGGTGACAATCTTTTAAATGGTTATCGAGGGAATGAACGAAACCTTTGCACGCTGGGCAGATTGTACAACAAGCCATGATATGAACCGCTCTGGATGTATGACAACTACAGTGACAAGCATGAATACAGTTTACTCTATGGCCCAATAGCATATATAGACTCCTATGTGGTAGACCTATCAAAGACACCAATCCCCCCTCTTCTTTTATACCAAAGAACTTTCAATTATTTTATCAACTAGTTGGCTCATGGTCAATCCAGCGGCAAGGGCGGCCTTCGGTAAAAGAGAGTTAGAAGTCAATCCGGGAAGAGTGTTAGTTTCGAGCACGTAGCTTATGTGTTCGCCCTGAGCAGCTTGCCCTGAGCTTTGTCGAAGGGGGTCGAAGGGCTTTTTTATTATCATATCAGTTCTCGAATAAGCTCTACACCCCAAAAGCTGGTGAGTTTTGACCGCGATCTCTTGAACTTTTTTGGTTGTGTCTTCGTCTATTCTAGCAGGAGTAATCTCATCTGAATGACCGCTCTTATACTTAGCGTTATAATCAAAAAATCTATGTCCCATTTTCGGAACTATTTCCGTCACCGGTAGAGCAGAAACTAACTGACCATCCTCCAGCACTCCACAGGTTACTTCAGTTCCTTCAATAAAATCTTCGACGAGTACTTTCTTCTCAACCTGAAAAACCGATTCAAGGGCTTTATTTAACTGACTTGCATTTTTTGCGATAGAGACTCCGACTGAAGAACCGTTTGAGCACGGCTTAACGACAACGGGAAAACCGGCAATTTTATTCGTAAAAACGCTAAGTATGGCCTGATAATTCTCTCCGTTTCTTATCTTTAAAGTTTTGGGAACCTGAAGTCCAGCTAGCTTGAACATTTCCCGGCTTCTTAATTTATCCATAGCCAGAGCCGAGGCAGTAATCCCAGAACCGGTATATTTTTTATCATAATATTCCAACTGAGCCTGAGCTCGGCCATCTTCACCAAATGTACCATGAAGAGCATTAAAAACTATGTCGCAATTTGCCAAAGCTTTTCGCTCGGTCATTTTCCTGTCTCCAACAAACCATTCTTTATCTTTAGTTATTGTAATGCCAACGGCCTGGTACTTTGACTTGTCTAAATTTTCGACAACACTCATTCCAGTACCCAAAGACACCTCATGCTCAGACGATGGTCCGCCCATTAAGACACCGACTTTGAGTAACTTTTTAGACACGATGAAATTTTCAATTATCAATTCTCAATTTTCATTGAATTTTCAATGTTTCATTGATTCATTGTAAATTTATTGGAAATTGTAAATTGTAAATTAGAAATTAATTCATCAAAACAATGTTCTGATAAATGCTGCTACTTCAGGAAATGGCGGGATGAACCAGATAACTATATCTATGGCTATTAATACTATAATAATCTTCTCCAGAAAAGCATTCTGTTTTTCGGCCAAAAAACTCATAAGCATCTGGGAAATATCGGAAAGGTATTTGATTTTCTCATCGAGAACATCAAAACGATCCTGAAGCTCATACTCCGCGTTCATCCGATTGTATAGATTCTCTAACTCTGGCGATTCCCAAACTTCCTCTGGCTTATCAAATAATGAGAGGTGAGCAACCGCTGTCTGTTTTACCGACAAAGCATTACCAATCTGTTTAAGAAGCTGCTTCTCGGTTAGCATTGCTTGGCCGGTTAATTTTAAATTTTCTACAATCGTACCTATTTCTGATAAACTTGTTTCTATCTCATCTTCATATCTCTCAAGGGCAACAGACTGAGAAAGAACATAAGAAATTATTTTTATTTCTTGAACGCCTAATTTTGGAAGAAAAACTTTGTCGAATGTTATCTTGGTTGTATCTCCCCCGACAAAAACCTTAGTATCTTCGTCGTAATTGTAAGAACTCTTTTTGCTCTTAACAACCAGCCGTATTTCTTTTAAAAATTCTAAGCGAAGACGGTAAGGAACATCCCAAAATGTAACCGCTCCAAATTTGGTCAATACGGAATACTGGTCTTTTAAAAGACGAACAACGAGGGGGTGGTCACGATTAAGATAGGCATATTGCCTTACGTTTTCCTGGATTTTCTTCAAATCAACAGACTCTCCGATATAGACGGTTTCGGCTGAATGTTTGACATATTTTACTTTTGTGGCTTTAGACATTTTATAACCTAACTTTAGCACAAATTCAACCAATTAAAAACGATCCCGAAAGGATCGCTTTTTTTACTTTTTCACTACTTCTACCAATTCGACTTTTTGATTACCGACATACAGAGTATGCGGTTTTTTAAAATCACAAATACCATCCATCATTTTTATACATTCGAATGTAACCGGAGCTAGCCAGCCAAGATTAAATTTCTTCATATGTTCAGGATCGGTATGGAAAATGATTTTCACCTTACTGTCTATCGTCGCCACTTCGACTATGTTCTTCTCGGGGTCAATTACTTTGATTTGGCTGACTTCATGGTTTTTTACCCAAATACCGTCCTTATAAATATCATCGTGGAAAGAACTGGTTACACCATTGCTCGGTTCACGGACGCTATTTCTTGACTTGATCTTGGATTGAATTTCCGCAAATTCGATTTGAAACTTGGCCCAAAGCTGTTCCACTTCCTCTGCCTTTGCTTGGGCATATTTATGGATAGAAAAACTCGCAAGACTCACAATGACAAGAATGACTAATAGAATATTCTCTCTTTTGGTTGGTTTCCTCATCTCGACTCCAGTATCTTTTTAAAAAACTTTACCGGTATATATTATATAATAAAAAGCTTAAGAAGTCCATGACTTGACTTTTACTGGTAAGAAGTAAGAAGATCCGCAAGAATTTTTCTTTTTTCTAAAGATTTCTTCCAGATACTATTTGAGCGTTTGCCGTTAATTCTCACTCCTTTGGAAAAGTTGATTTTCGCGGCAAATTTTTTTATATTTTCTTTTCTTGTGACCATAATCTCGTTGAAACGATCATCAACGAATGAGTTAATTTTAAAATTACCGAGAAGCTTGTAAATTAAGTGAAGTATCCTTGTATTGTGCTGATATCCTTTAATTCGCCGCTTCATACCCCTAAAATCTACTGACCCCTCATCATCAAAAAAGGCCTTCAAAAACTCTAGCTGAAAATTAATCGGTAATTTTTTTATATCGTCTAGTAAATCGGATGATTTTTTTAGAAAAAAAGTCCCAAGCTCTACATTATGATACGCGAGTCTCGCTACGCCATTGTCATTTTTGTAAATCCTAGGACTGCCATCATATATGGTTGTCATCTTATTTTTAAAATTGTTAAGAAGTGCCGAGCTTCGATTATAATACAAAACGCCTTCTCTCTTTATCGCTCCATCAAAAAGCATATGAGCTACTAGGTTAACAAGAAGTGGAGTCCATTGATTAAATTTTTTATATTTATAGCCCAGTAGACTTTTGCCTCTTTGAGGACCCTTCCCTTTTATGGAATTAATGCGGATAATCTTTATTTTTTCCAATAACTTTTTTGTTTTGGGTATGTTTCTTACGTGAAAATAGACCGTTGTTTTTGGTCTATTTAGAGTTGATGCAATCTCACCAAGAGTAAAGCTCTTGTTTCTAAGTTCAATGCACTTTTGCTTAAATGCCTGCTTAGTCACCTTAGATGTTCGATGCCCTGTGTCCGCCCTGTAGGATTCGAACCTACGACCAGCGGATTAAAAGTCCGTTGCTCTACCAACTGAGCTAAGGGCGGACACAAGGTACCGGTTAGTTATAATAATTCTATCATCTTAACAAAGATACACCAGAAATCAAGTTTAGAATATTACTATGATAGAGTCCGAAGTTCTAGTTTGCATTATTCCGACCGGTTTCACGAAACAGCATTGCCTTTTATTTACCAGAAAACTATGTTATCTTAAAGTACAAGATTTAGTTATTTGATAAAGAGGAGCAGAAATGGCTAGGGCATCCGAAAAATTGAACTTTGTCGTTACTTTTCAGAAAATAAGCCATAAATACACAGATAAGAATGGAACAGTAACTCCATCGAAGCCAATCGGAATAGAGCAGTTTCTTGTAGAAGCGGGAGACGAGGCTTCTGCAAGAGAATATGCAGAACGTTTCCAAAACATTACTCTTGGATGGAGCACTTCGATAACAACCGTACTTGATGTACGAATTGCAGAGCCACACGACTTGGAATTGCTGAAATACAGCCACTTATCTAGCAAAGAAAGTATATATCCTAATCGCTAATTTTCCTTTAAACGACCTTCCGATGCCGACATAACTAACTGTCGGCTTTTTTGTGGAAAAATGACAACCTTGACTACTTAAAGATTAGTTGTTATCGGAACCATCGGTAAAGACAAAGAGGGAAACTATAATCCTCAATTTGTAAAAAAGATTCTCAAATTTAGCGAAGAAAAACCAGTTCATGCTTTTGAGAACAAAGCAGCTTTTCTTAAGCAGCTAGTTTAAAACATGATCAGGATTATTTATGGCGGTATTTTTGTTAAGTCAGCACATAACTTATCGAATAAACTAAAAATAAAACTGGCGAATTCGATTATTCTTCTCCGGCAAAATCCTTTTAATCAATCTCTACACACTTTATGGGAGAATATTTGGAAATGATGTTGTTGAAGTTTGGAAGACTTTTGCTCGAAGACATTGATTAAACTGATGTGCGATAACCCGTCACGACTTATATATAAGTGTGAGGACAAGCCTCGCATTTTTTGTTTTGAAAAATTAAAAAAGACACCTCCATAGGCATTTCAATACATCTCCTTTTTTATAAGATTATAAATTTTTGAGGAGTTCTTAAACAACATTCCTCTATCTCCGACTATGCAAACCCGGACAGCCAAGTAATCACTCATCTCTGATTTTAATGCCTCAAAATATTCTTTCTGAGTATCTTTGAGAGAAAGTATTCGGCCATTATCGTGGTACAGAATATCTTCCGGTACAAATCGCCACGGAGTTAATGTTGGAACTATTGCTAATTTATAGGCCGGAACATTTATTAGTTTCGCAATTTTTGATTCTAGATTTTCAAGATCTTCAGGAGAAGTGTGCTTCATAAACTTTCGGAAAAATACCCTATCTTCTCCTATTACCTTTATTTTTTTACCGGCAATTCTTTCTTTAAATTCTCTGTCCTTGAGCCGTATCACGACTCCGGTACTGGGCAGAGTTCTGTTCTTATAGGAGTCGTAAATAAATTTTAAATTCTTATCGGGATGAGTATAAACAAGGCCCATAAGTTCTTGATCATTGAGGCGCCAAAGTTCAGCCGGATCGGATGCAGTTAATTTTAAAAGCATGGCTATCATCTTCTGAATAAATCTCTGACTAATGAGAGCCGACTTATGAAGATAGACTTCTTTATACATATAAAGATACAATTTCTGCATCTGCTTAGCCGCTTCGAGTGATTTCTTGTCTATGACCAAATGGCCTCTCAAATAAACAAGGTAGTTAAATAAACTTTCTATATCCGGCCTTTGACCAAACCCGGTGTGATAAACATCCCGTTCAAGGTAATCCAGCTTATCCATCCCGACATTTTTATCCATTACTATCCGGTAAAGCGGATTTTTATGGGCAGCTATTTTTTTGACGAATTCATAGTCACCACCCGCGACTTTTATTTCTTTTTTTAATAATTTAAGAACTACGAGTCCGTTCTCGTCTTCATCGCCACTTAACGGAGTCAGCTCTTCTATCACATGTGAGAACGGCCCATGACCGATGTCGTGAAGCAAACCGAAGAGAGAAACATTCTTGGCCTCAAAAGACGTCAGAAAACCATCCTCAACCATTCTTTTAGAAAACCGAAGGGTCTTGGCATATACGCCCATAGCATGTTCGAAACGATTATGGGTTGCTCCAGGAAAAACATTAAGAGTTGTCCCTAGCTGAGAAATATGAAGCAAGCGCTGAAAAAGCGGATGATGAATAATCGGCATTATGTCCCTAATATCGATCGATTCGCTGGGAGGGATTCTGATGTATTTTCTGTAAAACTTATTAGGCATAGTTTAAAATTAAAAAATCAAGAGTTTAATATAAGAATAATACATTTTTAAAGTAGGAAAGAAAAGCCCGCCAAATGGCGGGCTAGTACTCCCAATCCTCTAAATCCTCTTTGGTTAGCGGCAAATGAGTTTTCTCACTAACCGTTCCCGCATCAGGACGATTGTGATTCTTTAAATCTTCGATCGTATAATGGCCAGTTGCCCATAGACCACCTTGAATGAAACCTAGACGTATCAAGGCTCGGTCTCTTTGCTCTTTATCGCCAGTAGCGATAAACTTCTCTACTCCGCTAAGCATACTGTGACAATGGGCTAGCACATCATCAACATTACAAAATGAAACCGCCTTGTCATGAGGATACTTTTTATTCGGAACGACTTCTTCTTGAAAATACTGTCGGTAACTATCGATAATTTCCAGTACCTTTTTGTTCTCCACTTTTCTACTCTCCCTATCTGAAAATGTGCTGAAGTAAAACTAACATAAAAGAATAAAAAAATCCACATTGTACATCTTCCGCCCTTATTTCTAATAACTTCCGGAATTTTATCCCGAACTAGTTTATCGTATCTCATTCTTAAGCTCCAAATCGAAACGTACCAAAACCAAACTATTTGTCCGAAGAAATAAAGTAGGTCGAGAAATGGAGGGAGGGTTGCGATTACTCTTTCTTCCCCATCGCCTCTTCCAAAACCCTTTTGAGAGCATCTGTATTAACTTCTACCTTTGGCCTTTCTTTTTTATCCTCTATTTTTCTACCACGAAAATTAACAGGTCCCTGTCTTAATGCATCATCAAATGAAAGCCCGGACGATTGTGATTGCTGTTGGACTTGCCGTTGTTGAGCTCGAAACTCAGTTGGAGTTTGAACCGGTTCAACAACTCTCGGCCCTAGCCGAGCTGAGCTCGGTTCTAGCCCGATAGTCATTCCTTGGGGTTTATCTAAGGGTCTATATTCTGGATTTATTGGCGGACGGGAAGGCATTGGTCTCTGGAATTGTGATGGCTCTCGACGTTCAAAAGAAGAATTTGGTATGGGTCTTTGATAGGTTGGTATTGATTGGCTCTGCCTTTGAGAATCAAATTGCGGTTGGAATTGTCTTGGTCTTGGCTGCTCTACATTCGGCCTGCTGGCCTCAGTATTTCGATCGCCTTCGCTTCTCAATTGTCCATAAGCAGTTCTTGATCCGCCATAACCCCCGCCACCTTGTTGCGGTTTCTTATCTTCTTCCGTCGCAAGAGCCCAATCAGCAACATCCTTCTCTACTTCACTCCGAGGAGTAGCATAAGTTCTTCTTGAATATTCAATGATTGCCTCCCGATTAGACTTCTCCAGTCTTGGTAAAGGAGGAATAGCAGTGGCCGAAAATCCCCTTGAAGACACTCCGTCAATCATAAGCTTTAAATACATATTATATTTTCCGAGATTAATAATATCAGCCATTAAAAAGTCAGGAGAGAACCATTTTTCTAAAAACTCGGCATCTTCTGCGCCAACTCTGAAAGAAACAATTGTCCCAACATTACCAAAGACAGCATCTCTGACTGGTTCTTCCATCTGTTTTATATACTGGTGAGCGACAACCAAACTTAAATGAAACTTTCTGGCCTCAGATAATATATTGGCAAAGGATTCAGTAGCAAAATTCTTAAATTCATCTACATATAAATAAAAATCACGCCTATCTTTCTCTGGCGTATCAACTCGAGACATTGCCGCAAGCTGGATTTTGGTTATCAGCAAATTACCCAAAAGACGAGAAGCATCCTCTCCTGTTTTGCCCTTGGATACATTAACTATCAGTATCTTGCTCTCGTCCATAATTTTGCGGATATCAAACTTTGAATGAACTTGGCCAATAATGTTCCGAATAACATTATTAGAAGAAAACTGACCAACCTTATTTTGAATAGCGGCCGTGGCTTCGGTTGCAAACCGATCTGCATACTTGGCAAATTCATCAACCCAAAAAGATTTAACTATCGGGTCTTTAAGATTAGCCACAACTTTATTCCTATAACTTTTAACCGACATCATCCGATTAATCCCCAAAAGTGTTGAGTCGGGATATTCAAGTAGAGCCAGAATGGTATGATTAAGAATATACTCCATTCTTCCTGACCAGACCTCGGTACCCCATATTTTCTTAAAAACTCCAAGCAAACCGGAAGCAATAAGGTGACGATAATCGTAATGGACTTTTTCCGTTATGTTGAAAGCAATCGGATATTCCAAATCAGAAGGGTCAAAATAAATAACATCTTTTATCCGACTAGCTGGTATGTGGTCAAGAAGCTGATCAGAAGGATCACCGTGAGGATCAATAAAAGCCAGACCCCGTCCCGCTTCAATATCCTGAATAGCCATATTCTTCAAAAACTCTGACTTACCCATGCCAGTTGAACCAATCACATACATATGACGCCGACGATCATCTTCTTTAATGCCAAAACGCCAGCGCTGATTGCGAAAATTAGTTTCACCGATAACAACAATATCTTTTTTACTTTTAACGGGCATATATAGATGTCTTTTTTAGGACTTACGCGTTTAGTCAAGTTCGAGGCAAAATCGAGTATTGATTCGAGACGTACTTCTAGTACGACGAGAATCAAACGGAGATTTTAACGAAGAAATTGATCAAACCCTTGTGGCTTGAGCTATGATAAGCCCCAAGATTTTAGGGCTTCATGGCTCAAGCGCGTAAGTCCTAATTTTTAATTGATTGGTAATCCCACAGGCGGTTCTCCTCTTTTAGTTTCAACGCGAGGCAATAACGGCGCTCTTACCCCAACATCTGGGAAGTGGAAAATGGTTGCCAGCTCCTCGGTATTAAGAACAAATGGCTTAAACCCTGTCCCAAACAATTTTCTTTCACGAAATGCCTGAAAGATTGATATTTTTTTATTAAAAAGCTTGGATTTCTTAAATAAACCCGAGGCGTAGGTAAGAGTATATTTATTCATCTTAAAACCATTCAAATTCTGAGATGAAAACTGTCTAAAGGCGCCCACTACCCCGGAAACATGACTTTGCTGAAAATTGTCTTTTGGACCGATATATAAAAATCTGATTCCGGTCTGATAGCCTAACTTGTCCCAACTTTTTTCCATGGCTTTAATTATCTCCTGTTTTCCGGGACTTAAGCTGACTCTTTCTTTCTCCTTTTCTTTCTTTTTCTCAATTTTCTCACCCTTTTCGTTAACTGGCGAAGGCACCATTCCAGAAATTGCCTTATCAATTGCAAAAACAGCATCCGAAAATAAATTACCGGTTAAGGGCGATGCCTCCTTACCCATTATTTTATCAAGCACTAACTGTCCCCTTTTAACCCAACCATCTCCGGTCGGAGCGCCCAAAATTTGGACCCATATCTGTTCGCCGGCATGAAGAGTGGTAAAAAGTTCTGACAACGAAGCCATTGGGTCTAGTCTTTTAACGTCTTCTTTGCCAGCTGATTTTTCCTCAAAATCTGGATAAGTCCTTATCGGATAGGCATCCTCTTTGTTGAGGATCAGGTCAGTCCCCCAAAGATCATATTGATCATTAGGTAGATACATAGGCATGTCGTTTATATAATCTGGAACCTCATAGACTTCAGCTTCCGGATACTGAGCATACACCTGAGCTTCAACAATATTTTTGTATTTTTTCTGGGTCCTGATATAAAAATGAATTTCTCCGCCCTTACCGACCATCTCAAAAGAAAACCAATGCGGCACTTGGCCCTTAAAAAATTTAGATGGCCATTTTATAGGAAGAGAATAAACGCCATGGAGACCGGTAAAAACTTGCTCCATTGTTCTAGGACTTTTTGTAACTTCCTTTGGTATTTTAATTTCCAAAAGAACCCATTCAAGGGCAAGACGGTATTTTAAATAAGTATAGTTTTGAACTGCAGAGTAAGAGAAAAAGTACAAGAAGACAGGTAACCAAACCCACCAGATCGAGGTGAATAAGGATAGAAATTCCTTAAAAGTATTTAGAATTAAAAGAAAAGAAGTCAAAGCAGAAATTGAAAATTAAAAAATCAAAATGCAAAATTACAATTCAAAATCTTAAAATTAATTTAATCAATTTTGAACTTTAACTTGAACTTTTACCTTTTAACTTTTACCTTTTAACTTTACGCCTTTCTTAAGACGTAAGTTCCGTCTTCTCGTTTTGAAAAAACTTTCGAATCTTGAAGATTTAACAAAATAGTGTTTTCCTTGACCATCCGGTTATCTAGAACTTTAGCAACCAATTCTGCTCTAGCCAAAGGCTTGCCATGTTTTTTCATGACATTAACCAAAACTTCCTTAACTGTACCCGGCTGATAGCCCCATTCGGATAATCCATACATACCCCTACCGACTAAGACAAATCTAGAATCTTTTATTAACTCATTGTGAACTGTCTGAATATTAGCTTTTTTGGACGAGAAACCAGTTGTATTTATAAGCTTGGCTATTTCGGTAAAGTGTTTTGGCTGTTTTTCTTTTTTCAAAACCAAATAAGCCTTGTCTCTGACTCCTTTAGGCTTTACCTCGGCCCAGCTTATTAAACCGATATGACCAAAAACATTTCTTCCGAGTTCTTTTGATATATTTAAAAAGCTCAGGACATCTTTTGGACTTGAGACGCCGCCAGCTTGAGCAAAAGAAACAAGCTCAGCTTCAGCCACCGGACTTGTATTTTTATGAAATGACCGAACCAAGCTAGACACACCATTCTTAAATAAATCAGCACTCTCCTGGTTCAAGGCCCAGAACGAATGATACTGCTCATTATCCCCAAATCTAACCGGACCACTAGCCGAAGAGGCTGGCTGACCGGCAAGAGTAAGAATAAAAACCAGCGACGCATTAACAACGCTCTCTTTATCATTTCCACTAAAGGCTTTAAATAAATCAGCCTCCCTCATAAATCCTCCATTGCCATTTAGTATTTCTTTTGCCAAAGAAACATATCGGGAAACATCTCTAGATGAAGCAATAACTTTTGATAACTGGTTGATTGAAAATTCCTCTATCTGTCTGACTCTTTCTCGAGTTATTCCGTAGCTTTTGCCTATCGATTCAAGGGTCTCTTTCCTGCCAGTTTTCAAGCCAAAACGCCTAGAAATAATGTCCTTGTTTCTAGGTGCTATATTTTTGACCAGCAAAGCAACTGTCTTAGTTATTGCTATTTGATTTGACATGACCTTTATAGTCTACTGTACCTCCATATACAATAGCATTACGAATTAGATAAGTCAACCCAGCTCTTGAAATATGGACCAAACACACACCAAAGTTAATTTATACAAAACCATTTTTCAAAGGCTGGGTCAACATTTGTTACTATAATCTATCTATTCTTCTTTGTCCAGTCCGATAACCAGACCAGTACAGGCGACGCTACAAATATTGAAGAATACGCCCCCAAACCAATACCCAACATGAGTGAAAGCGCAAAGTAGCGAATACTCTCTCCCCCATACAAAAACACGGCTAAAGAAGAAAGCATTACAACCAGTGTATTATTGATCGACCTAACCAAGGTCTGCATCACGCTTCGATGTACGATATCCGGCAAAGGATCTTTCGTTCCACGAAGTATATTCTCCCGAACCCGATCATAGATGACCACCTTATCGGAAACCGTGTAGCCCAAGATGGTCAATACCGCAGCGACATAAATTGCAGATATCTGAACATCAGCATAATAACCTAACACCGCAAAAACACCCATCGGTATAATAATGTCATGCACAAGACCCAGCACAGTCCCAGCAGCCATTGCCAACAATGACAAGGAACGCGATAAAGTTCGGAACATGTATGCAATATATAACATGACTACTGCCAGAAGCACGATGATGGCAGTTATGCTTTTACTTTTTAGTTCCTGGCCAATTGCGGGACCCACAGAGTCAAATCGCAATTCCTGCAGTTTCCCACCATCCATTACCGTTGTCAGCGTAGTCAGCATCCATTGATGATCTTCTTCAGATAGCTCAGACGAACGAATAACCAGACCCGCATCACCTGATGTATTGACTGAAAGCTCTTTCAGTGACTCTCTGCCCGCCAGAACTTCATGAGCTGCAACCGCAGAAGGACGACTTTCTAGAAACTCTACTTCCATTACGCTTCCACCACGAAAATCAACTCCAAAATTTAAACCATAGACTCCAAGGGCAACCGCAGATGAGACAAGCACTGTGATTGATACAATAAACATTATGGTGTAGAAATGCTTCATATTGAAACGAATTTATTTAAACAGCCAGCGATGGCGCCCAAAGCGTGTCTGAACAAGCATCGTCAGGAAAAGACGCGTCACGACTAGTGATGTCAGCAAACTCAAAACCAACCCGATGCCTAGGGTCAAAGCAAAGCCTTTTACAATAGAGGTAGTGAACGAATACAATATTACCGAACTGATTAGTGCGGTGACATGACTATCGCGTATTGAAGGCCAAGACCGGCGAAATCCATCCGTCACGGATATCATAAGGTTCTTCCCAGCACCCAGTTCCTCGCGCATACGAGCAAATATCAGCACATTTGCATCGAGTGCCATGCCTAGCGATAAAATAAAACCGGCGATGCCAGCAAGAGTCAAAGTTACCGGAAAAATTTTATAGATAGCAAGCACTCCGAGCGTATATATGAAAAGTGCAACCAGAGATATCACCCCAGGAAAACGATAGAAAACCACCATAAATAGGGCCACGAAGACTAAGCTCCAAAGACCCGCATTCAGACTGGCACGCAAAGATTCAGCACCCAGAGATGCCCCTATCGTTTGTTGGGATATTATACTGATCGGCACCGGCAATGCTCCGGAATTTAATCGTGTAGCAAGGAGCTTCGCTTCTTGAGGATTGAATCCACCGGTAATAACCGCTTGGCCATTAGATATTTCCGTTTGAACCACCGGAACACTAATCGGTAAACCATCTAGATATATTGCTACTCGTTTTCCAACATTTCTCTTGGTTATTTCGCCAAATAGTCTAGCTCCCTCATCGTTTAGTTCAAGACTGACTTGGGGCTGGCCAGTTTGAGACTCAAAAGAAACCACCGCTCGCTTGACTTGACTTCCGGTTAAACCTGTAGCAATAAAGAGTTTATCATTGAGAGCAAAACTGTCTAGTTCAGTTGCTTTGCCTGAATCGACGATTGTCTGAAATTCTTCTAACTATTCCTCATAATTTGAGACTTCTTCCTTAAACTCCAAAAACGGAGTTTCGCCTATCATCTGAATTGCCTGATTTACATCACTTATACCGGCAAGCTCAACAATGAGACGGTCATCGCCTGAAACCTGAACTAACGGCTCTGAGACGCCAAAAAAGTTAACTCTCCTCTCGATAACATCTCTAATACCCTGCATGGCATCACTTTTATTTTCTGCCTCAACTTTTGATAAATCGGCTTCGTATAATAAATGGACACCGCCCAGAAGATCCAAGCCTAGTAAAAACTGTTTTTCCGGAATATGGGGTAACTTTGAAAATTGAAAATTGAAAATTGAAAATTGGCGCAGGTTGTCTACGCCTTTATTAATCGCCTGCGGCCAAACGAAAGCAAACAAAAAAACAGACCCAATAAGAATTAAAATTAAAAGGTGAGAGTTTTTCACAGCGATTCTGATTCTAACACAAGATAATAAAAGTTCAACATTAAAGAACTAAAACAATAAAAGGTTGGAACTATTATTTCACAGCTAAACTGCTTTTGCGATCAACCCGATTACTAAAATCCCGGCTGTATTTAAACCGAATGATAGCGGAATAAATAATGAATTTCTCATTTTTGATAAACCAAGCATTGCTATACCCAACTCATCCGGCAAGGGTGAAGCAATAATTAAAGCGCCGATCAAGGGTGCTACCCGCTTTAGACTCTTTAACTTGGTTAAATATGCTAATCTTTTTGACTTCGATGTTTTGATTAAATTCAGCAAATCTTCTGATAACTTATCCTTCACAAAACGGAAAATAAGGAGATCTCCTACCAGCGCACCCAGTCCTCCGATAAGAGCAACTGTAATAACCGAATTTGATTGAGCAATTTCACCAAGAGCAATGGTAGCCGGAGCAACAGTAAAAACAGATACAAACAAAATACCGGCAATAAAACTGCCGATAAACCTCACTCCTTGGGTTGAAGTAATTAAACTTTCAAGAGCTCCTGTTTTGGCAAGTATAATGGCAACAAGAATGCTTAAAACAACAATCGCCAAATCTCTAGCTGGGCTATTGTTCATTTGAGATATAATAACAAATTTATTCCTCATCCAACTTCTCCCTCTGCTTTGATGGTTTCTGGGTTTCTAACCACTCTTTTATAAGCATTGTCGCTCGGACATCATCTTCGTTGTATTTGAGAATTTTTTTCATGATTGAATTGTCTTTTTTATCAAGCCAATCGTTATACCAGACAACTGATTCCGCTCCCCCAGCATCCGGATCATCCCACTTATAACCAAGATATCCGGCAACATCTTTTAAACTGTAGAAGTATAAGGGCAGAACAGCCGTATCAACCAGCTTGAGGTGGAGATCAATAGTGTTATCTTTGAATTTATCAATGAGTGCGGTCGAGGCACCATAGCGCAGGGCGAGACGATCAAAAACCATTTTTTCAGCATAAGCGTAATGATAAATAACAAAATTATCCAGTTTTGCCAAAAAATCTAAAAACTGCTTCCATATTTTTTCTTCTTCGCTCTTATCTTGAGCTAAAAAGCATTCGTATTTTATTCCGTCTTTGTTATTTTTTATCAAACATCCTAAGAGATAATCAATATCCCGAGTCGGATCAGACTCTATGTCGAAGTAGATTTCATTTTCAACTTCCGGAAAATTCGGCTTACGCAGAATGATCGGCTGTTGGGTCGTTAAAACTTTTGCCTGATTTACAAAACGGATTATCTTATCAAACGGCCAATCCTCAAGTTTATTTTGGAGATCATTCACATCAGCCAGAGCGAGATCGCTAACGGTTTTAATACCAATACCATACAAGCGTCGCTGATCGGCCTGACTTGAACGATAAATCAGAGAAACGTCATTACAATCCTTGGCATCAGAAAAACAAAGAGAATACCACGGTGTCCGACGACAAGTTGACTTGATAAATGGCGCTGGCTTTTCACCGTCTAATATTTTCTCTATTTGCTCCCGAGTAAGATGAAATTGATCGACAAAATCATCTACCTTAAAAGACCGCTCATTGCCCTGAGGATCAATGACATAGGCCTCTTTCGGTCTGACCCCCTGAAGACGCCCAAGAATTAAACTGTAAAAAATTAATTGAAATTTATATTCATCGCGAAGATCGAGGGATGATTGAACATCATACACAACATAGTGAAAATCACCAAGTTCTGATTTGCCGGGTCTTGCTTCTAGCAAATCCGGCATCCCGGCCCAATCCTCGTTCATTAAAACACCGTGATAGATGTTCTTGCCCTGCTTCATCATTTCAAGCGTGGCCAAAAATGCTTCTTCTAAATCTCGGAAAAGTTCGGGTTTTATTTCTTCGAATTTCTTATGTTCCCTTAAAACATCTATCCCATTGGCGACCTTACCTTTATAGATCAGGTCCATTATGGCCGGAGTTTTCTTCTTCTTGGTTGCATCGGCATAAATATCGTACCAAATCCAATGGGGACACTGGAAAAATTTATAGAAATGTTCGGCGTAAAGTTTTGGTTGTTTAGCCATGAATAAATCTTATCATAAAACTAAAAAAACAACACTACTACTGGTTAACTGGACGACTGTGAGTGTCTCATAAATCTTTCGTACGAAAGATTTATGAGACACTCACATATTACAATCCGAAGATTTTAACCAATTCTTTTTCTTTAGAACCCGGCGATTCAGCGATAAGAATGTCCACATAATCGCTAACCCCTAATTTATTACATGCATCTCCCACCTCTTCCTCGCAAGGATATGGAAAAACAAGAACACTTTTTTGTAACGAAGAGAAGCCTAGAGATTTTAATTGTTGCCTGAACTTTATCCTCTCTCTATGTAGCTCCTGGGGAATGTCAAAAATAACCACCCTCCATTTTTTATCCCACTTACCGCCATCTTTCATTCTAAAATATCTAACAAAAGATCTCCGTAACCAATCCTGTCCCTTTTTAGTAAAGATAAAGTAGTCGCCATTTCTATTTTTAATAAATCCTCTATGTTCCAAGTTTTTAAATCCGACATATTTCTTTCTATCGTTGTATCCGTATATATTAAAATCGCTATACCTAACTCCTTTATACGAAATATGACTCCAGGCAGTTCCAATATCAACAACGGTATCTTTTAATCCTTCTAAAAATTTTATTACAAAATCTCCTCGCATATTATGAATATATTGTCTTATAATCCTTTCGTACGAAAGGATTATAAGACAATATATATTTACTAAAACTAACTACTGAAGTATTTTATATATTTAAGTCTGGGGTTAATTTATGTTGACTTGCCATCTCAACATAATGGCAATGGTCGCAATGTTTTCGGACATTTCCACTTTCGCGGGGAGGTGATTCTTGTCTTGCCAATTCAACCGCTGCCTCAAAAGCCGGACCAACCCAAT
Organism: uncultured Candidatus Saccharibacteria bacterium; assembly: GCA_964502945.1. Classification (GTDB taxonomy): domain Bacteria; phylum Patescibacteriota; class Minisyncoccia; order 2-02-FULL-40-12; family GWA2-44-9; genus 2-01-FULL-39-28. The sequence goes on along the minus strand of CAZCYM010000001.1, from coordinate 11,442 downwards.
CTTTATTAACCCTTACTGCTTTGACTTGTTCTTTAAATTTAAGAGCGTTTTGAAAGCCATCCTCCCCTTCTTTAATAACCTGATAAAAAACAAAGAATGCTTCGGGATATGTTTCGTGACCTAACTGCTGAAGAATATAATTATATACGTCCATCTGCTTTTGGTAATCTTCGTAAATGGTTACTTCTTTTGAACCGGAGGATTTATAATCAATAACCCCCAAAGAACCGTCTTTAAATTCTAAAACGTCATCAACCGCTCCATACAATATGGCATTTTGAGATTCGTCATAATAAGCGATACCTTTAAAATTATTTCTCCATTCTGCAAGATTATCACCAGCATAAAGCTTGGCATCCTTGATGCCGGCATTTTTCAAAACTGGAGGCAATTTGCCCTCAACTCTGAATTTATCAAATTCCCGCTTAACTAAATAATCTACTGCCGCCGAAAGAGTATATGGATAGCCGGGTGGACGTTTTATCTTGTGATGCAAATCAAGCCAAAAGCATCTTGGACAATCAAGAAATAATTTCAATCCACTCCGGGAAATTTTTAGAGTTCCTAATTTTGATGGCATAAAAGAATCTTACACTAATATTTTTAAAATAACAAAAACCTGTCTTTAAACAGGTTTTATTAAGACTCTTGCATAGTTAGGAACCGTAAAATACTTATTAGCAACCTCTCTCAGCTTGCGGGGATTTACCTTATTCCAACGATCAAGGAAAGAATGAAGATGAACAAGTTCTTGATCGCCATTACAAGCAGATTCGATAATCAGTTCTGACAGTACTCCAGGTGACTTCGTAAAAGCATCTCTATATATATTACGTACGCTATTTTTAATAGCGTTAAACTCATCATAAGGAACTAAATCCTTTCTTAACTTGTCACATTCTTCTAGGGTAATCTCTTCGGCTCTTGGAGCAAAATTGGGATCAACTGCAACCCACGAATAGATCATGCCGTGGGCAAAACTTCGGGGAGCATAAACTAATGTTCTATACACGCCATCACGAAAACCCCTATTCCCCTCTCTTAATCTCATCCGAAGCCTAAATGCCCATATTCTTGCCAGAATATCCAGAGCCACATCATCACCGATCATAAATCTTCCGGTTGGAAATCCAATTGCCAAGTGGCTTTGATGAATACCCAGTCTTTCATAAATAGTCGATTTGAAATAAGTAAGACTTGAGGATTCCTTTGAAAAATCGTAGCTAAGCGATGGAGAGGTCGTCCTTGGCAAATGACCAAAATATTTCTCGGCCAGAGACTTAGCTTCGATGAATTTAGGACCCAAAAGAATAACGAAAGTATTCTCCGTCGAATACCCCTTTCGAATATCTTGCTTTACCTCGGCCAGAGTTATTTGCTTAAGTTCGTCTGGCTCGCAATCAATCCTATTACGAACTGGGTTATGATCATACATTAGTTGGTGCATTAGATCATCAACTAAGTTATACATTACATCTAAACCATACAAATAATATTCCTGGCGGATGGCCGCCTTCTCAACGTCTAGTCCTTTTTGATCAACTGATTTGTCTAGAAAAAGACAGGCAAGCATATCAAAACACTTGATCATATGATTACGGTAAAGCAGATTATCATGGCCCAGAAAAGTGCTAGTCCTGTCAATCCTAATATTAATATCGGCATCTGGGCCGCCCATAAATTCTTCCAGCATCAGATCAACTTTACGCCCATCGTATTTCTTTGAAGAACGACACATTACATGTTCAATTAGATGGAACTTCCCCCTTCGATCTGGAGGATCGTGAATCGAACCTCTCTTTATGCCGATTCCGGAAACATTGGAACTTGGATCATACTGGCCATAATACATTATCCCATTCCTAAGCTTACCAAAACTTACAAGCTTCATATATCTATCCTTATTAAAGTTCTTGATTACAAAGCTAAGCCTTACAAATTGAAAAGTCAACCAAATTAAACCCCGCTCTTTCTAAGATTTTAAGGAAAGAGCGGGGTTATTTTGTTCTAATAGAAATTCTTTTATTTTTCTTTTGTAAATTTTGCCGATCGGATTTTTAAATTGCTCGAGGGACTTAACTATCTTTATCGTGGATGGGACATAATTAGGGCCCAGGGTAAAGTCGGTTTTAAGTAAAAATTTAAAATACTTAACCGGACCTTCGACATTAACTTCAGGATTTAAAACCACTACTACGGCTAAAGATTCACCCCTTCTTGCATCCGGCAGACCAACGGCTACGGCTTCGGAAACAATAGAAACTTTCTTAAACCACCCCTCTAAACGTGATGGATATACATTCTCGCCCAAGACCTTGATCATGTCCTTAATCCGATCAGTAATGTAAAGGTATCCATTGCTATCTATGTAGCCGATATCGCCGGTTTTAAGCCAGCCATTTTTTAATACTTTTGCAGTTTCCTCTGGCTTATTATAATAACCCAACATTACTTGAGGACCTCTTACGGTAATCTCTCCCGACAAACCAGGACTTAATTCGTTGCCATCTTCATCACATATCTTCACATCCGTATATGGTACCGGCCTTCCTATAAGTCCAGGCACGGAACCAGATCTTGAAAGATCACTTGGCAAAGTAGCAGAAATAACCGGCGAAGCCTCGGATAAACCATAACCCTCAACAACATCAAGACCATCGGAAAGCTCTTTGAATCTATCACATATTTTTCTATCTATCGCCCCAGCTCCACTCAAACAAAGCTTAAGAGAGCTAAAATTTTCTTTATCATCAGCCCCACTGCAACCAATGATCGCCTGATACATTCGATTCACTCCCGGAAAAATAGTAATTTTATTTTTCCTGATAATTTTTATCACTTCTTCCGGCTCAAATTTAGGAACTAGAACCAGCTTACTAGCCAAAGAAAGAAGGGTCATATTAAGACAGGTAGTCATGCCGTAGATATGACATAATGGCAAAGCCCCAAGCACAACTTCTTTTTTATATTCAAGAATTTTTCCAAAATGCTCTCTTATCTGGATACAGTTCGTAACCAAGTTTCTATGAGTCAGCATGGCATTCTTAGAAATTCCAGTCGTGCCTCCGGTGTATTGAAACTGAGCAATCTTATTAGGATCGATCGGAGGATTAGTTAGCAACAGCGCTTGCGAAATAACTTTGCTGAAATAAAAAACATCATTATCAACATCTACCGATCCTATCCCCATCTTTCTGGCTTTAATCGGATAAAGCAACCTCATCCACCACGGTAACCACTCTCCGGCACTAGCTATTACTACTGTACACTTCCAGTTAATCCTGGCTTGGATCAGTATGGGATAGAACGAATCTGAAACAAATATCACCCTTGGCTTAGCATCATGCAGCTGATTTACTATTTCTTCTGTAA
>CAZCYM010000001.1:3928-8060 GCA_964502945.1 uncultured Candidatus Saccharibacteria bacterium | reverse complement strand
GATGTTGGGCATGAAAACTCCGATTCGGTCATCAGGTCTTGAATTGTGCTTTACAAAAAATGCAGTTCTTCGGCTTTGGTTATAAAGTGTTTTATAACTTATCTCTCGTCCAAAATATACTAGAGCAGTATGGTCTACCATTTCTTTAGCTGAAAGTCCCAGAAGATTGGGAATCGATTCAACATATCCGATACTCTGTCTATCGACAGAATCACCCATCAACCCCTCCTTCAATTAAATTGTCATCGAACTAGCCCGATCTTAATCGGATATTGATATGGCGTCAACTCCTCTACTTATTATTTTTTAGACCTTAATTATGAGTCTTATATATTATCTTCCCGTCTTCAAAGACGTGAAAGGAGTCGTTTTCTTCTGAAACGGTCATTACTGTTGTCCCTTTAAAAATATATGAGCAGGTTATGGCCGATAAATGGCGTGAGTGGACTTTTTCGCCAAAACCAAACTGTTCCGAAAGATCTTTAAAATGGCCGGGACGTATTTTATCAGCAATTATTCTCGGCCTTAAACCTTCAATAATAATTCCAGAATGAACTATATTACCCCTCTTATCGACAAGAATTGCCCCATCGAAATTGATCGTCGTTTCTATGTCATGTTTGTGGCTTTTATAATGCTTTAAAATGTTCTGATGATGTTTAACATATATATCCTGTCTTGAATCAGGAATATCCGTATATTTTCTCCACTTATTATGCCAGCCGAGAATTAGAAAAAGTCCAAAACCTCGGCGACGGTTCATGAGTTTAAGAATGATTTTTGAGGTTTTCAATCGTAATTTTTCAGGAAATTTTATTTTCGACTTCTTAAATACCACCCTAAGCTCATTCAAAACTCTATTGATATTTAATTGTCTTACCGGCTTTAATTTATTGACATACTTTGTCAAAAGCCACGAACTAGATTGAATCTTTCCGCCCTTGCCTACGTTAAAAACTAATTTGCATCCAACTCTACGGCAGGCCTCCCCTTCTAGAATATCTTTTTCTGCTTTTCTATCACCACCGTTAGCAAATATATCCGGCTTAATTTTGAGGATCTCCCTTGAAACGCTCATATCTTTCGGATTTTTCGGATGGTTGGTCAGCACAACCTCATCTACCCCCCCGATTGATTCAAGGATTTCTTTACGTTCTTTTTCGTGCATAAAAATATGGATCTTTTTTTTCTTCAACCAATTATCATTGTTCAATATTACAACCAACTTATCGCCAAGTTTTTTAGCTTCTTGTATCAATCTAACATGGCCAATATGAACCGGATCAAACCCGCCACTTACCGCTACAACGATTTGTTTATTCTTCAAATAAGTTTTAATTCTTGTTTTAATATTTTATCTTGGCCTTCGAATAAAAATTTACCCTGAAACTTTTTACCAGCTAAAAACAAAGGAAACCAATGTTGGTCATCCGGCCACATCTGATCAAAAGGAATTTCGTCTTTATGAAACCACTGGGGCTTCATCTCATCGGTCTCAACCGGCTCACCAGAAAAATTTCCTACCTTAAAAATATTTACTTCGAGAATGACAGGATCTCCGACGAACTCAAAATTAATGTGACCAACTTTTTCTATATCGGCAACCTTAATTCCGGCCTCTTCCCATACTTCTCTTTTCGCTGCATTTTCAATCGTTTCACCAGATTCAACTTTACCGCCAAAACCATTCCATCTTCCCGCTCCAAATCCTCTCTTCTTCATGCCTAAAAGAACTTTTGGGTGATTGTGAACTATGCAAAGAGTTAATTTTTTTATCATTGAACAAAAATAGCCTACTTAAATAAAGTAGGCTATTTCTTAAAAAATTAAAAGATAAAAGCCTACGCCGTTGGAACTCCCGGTTTGCTCATTTTTATCCAACGCCAAAGACCAACAATAGCTAAAATAAGAACTGCCCAGACGAGAAGCATGGCCGATTTTAAAATTCCAATTTGCTTTTTACAAACTTAACCGTATCTTCCAAATTCCAGTCTTTTTTAACCAAAAAGTCTTTTATCCCGAGAGCTTCCGCATCTTTAGTAATCTGGTCGTCAAGGCTTGACAAAATAACAACCAGAGCATTTTTGCCCCATGAATCTTCTCTGATTTTTTTCAGAACATCTAAGCCATATATTTTAGGCAAAATAAGATCCAGAAGGATCAGATCGGGATGTTCGCTAAGAGCCAAGTTCAGGCCTTCCTGACCGTTCCTAGCTTCAAGGACATTAAACCCTTCTTTGACCAGACTTTCTTTCAACGCCCACCTCATAGCATTTTCATCTTCTATAATCAGGATGGTCTTATATGGGGACGCTGCCTTAAAACTGACATTATTTTCTTCGGTCATGTTGGTTAAATTAATTTTTATTGACTACGGGCATTTTAACATAAAAGGTTGTTCCTTGCCCAGCGGCAGAATCAAACCGCACTTCCCAGCCAAAATTATCGCATATTGTTTTGACGATAAATAAACCGAGTCCGGTACCATTCCTTTTATACTCTTTGGCCATATCTGACCTGAAAAGCTTTGAAAATATTTTTGGCCTATCCCCCTCGGCTATTTCCGGACCATTGTTGTGAACGGAAAGTAAATATTCGGAACCGGTTTGTTCAAGTTTTATGTCAGCTTCTCCCCTGTTTTTGTCCGAATATTCAGCCGCATTATATATAAGATTGGAAAAAATTTGAACAGCCATTGACCTGTTCACCGCCACCCAAAAATTCTGACCTATAGCATCAAAACTTATATTAACCTTAGGGTTGTGTTTTTTAACCTCCTCAATAACACTCTTTATTTCGGTTTCGAGGTTTATTTCTTCCTTGCTCAAGTCGTTTTTGCCGACTCGTGAAAGCATCAGTAAATCCTCAACAAAACTGGAAAGACCCTTATTTTGCTGATAAATATTTTTAATTTTTTCCTTATCTTCCTCGGTAAGATTGGTACTCTTCGATAAAAGCTCAATAAGCCAACTTATGGTAATAAGGGGATTACGGAGCTGGTGACCCACAATTGACACAAACTCACTCTGAAATTGCTCTTTTTCTTTTTTCTCAGTAACTTCCCGGGCGATAGCCATGAAAAACTTAATCTCTCCGTATTCGTCTAAAATCGGGGTTATGTGGCTCTCTTGCCAGTATCGAGTTCCGTTTTTCTTTATATTTTGAAGCTCGCCGGCAAAAGGTTTTTTCTCGGTTTTTATAGTCTGCCAAAGCTTTTCATAAAAATCATCAGTCATATGCCCGCCCCATAATTCACTGGGGTTTTTGCCTACTACTTCATCAAAAGAATAGCCGGTCATAAGCTCCCAAGCCTTATTAATAAAAATTATCTCGGCATCGGGAGAAGTGATTAAAATACTTTGACTTGATGATCCGATTGCTGACCGCAAAAGGCTTGTGCTTTCCTCCAATAATTTATAACGGATAAACAAGCCGAAACCATTACTTATGGTCGAAATAAATTTTACAAACCCTTCGTCTTTGGGACCGGCTTCTTGCATAAAGAAAACGATAACAGCAAAAACATTGTCGTTGCTATCTAATATCGGGAATCCAAAAGCCGCTTTAAGGCCGGCTTCTTTGGCGAATTTTGTCCTCAAAAACGTTGAGATCGGCATTTCGGAAACATTTTCTCCCCATTCAGGTTTTTTCGATAACCAGATCCGGCCGGGAATCCCTTCGCCAGGAGCAAATATAAAGCCCTGAGAATATTGAACAAATTTTTCCAATTCATGATTCCTGGTTGACCAAGAAAACCGCAGTTTCAAAAACAGTTTGTTGTGAGGCATCCAAATTTCTCCGAGAACCCACCTAGTGGAGCTGCAAATCGTCTTAATAATTTCTTTCATAGCCTGTTCCGCACTTATGGCCCCAATAACAGCCGGAATCATTTTATTTAAAAGAGCGGAATATTCTCCCCTTTCTTCGCGGCCAATATCCGATATCCTGCTTACCAATTGATAATTTTCTTCTAATAGAGCCAAGGATTTATTTATCAATATCCCGGTCTTTTTTGCCGTCACCTGCTTGGCAAAAGCTTCGGCTTCTTTTAAAACAGCGGGAAATTCAGTAAAAAACTTAACCAGATCGGATCGACTGACAATTCCAACGACCATTTTCTGACAGTTTACAA
>CAZCYM010000001.1:0-3918 GCA_964502945.1 uncultured Candidatus Saccharibacteria bacterium | reverse complement strand
CTGTTTACAACCGGGATCGGATTTACCCGGTGATGATTTTTGAACAAAGTCAGCGTTTCCTCAAGCGTCGCATCGTTTGATAAAGTCAATGGGTCGGAATTCATTACGTCCTTGACTTTCAACATTGCTAACTGCTCAATCTCTTTTTCATGGCCTTGGCCGGCAGGGATGGTTTGAAGTATCCTCTGAAGAGTCGGGATATGGGTTGGTATCCCGGAATCTGCGCTGATCAGGTCGTATTCAGTAATAATACCGACTAAGCGTCCATCCAGATCGATTACCGGCAAGCCCGTCAGTTTATTCGCATATAAAATTTTAGCCGCCTCAAAAACAGAGGTTTCAGGAAAAACCGATATTATATCTTTGGTCATAATATCTTTAACTGTTTTTGAATTCATTGATAATTATCAGTCTAGAAAAAGTTGGAAAGTTCTACTACTGTTTAGCCCCGGTAACTAGCGCTATCTTATTTTTTAATTCAAACATCCCGTTAGAGATAGTACAGACACCCACTACCACCACACGGTGGCAAAGATACCAGTATCTACCATAATGAAAACCTACAATCATGACCCGTTGAGGATATCTCTAACGGGATTAAATTTTAGAAAGTAAATTGCCGGCCAACATACCCACAACAATAGCCGCACCACCGACAAGAGCCATTCTGAAACCATCTTTCAGAATATTCGTGCCCGATAATTTAGCTCCAAATACGCCGAGTAGAAATAAAGAAATCACCGAAAAAGTTACTGATAAACCGAGAGCTATATTAACCGGCCAATATATATAAGGCGAGAGCGGGATAAAACCGGATAAAAAGTAAGAGAAAAACATAATAATCCCCGAGATCATATTTCTTCTTGTCGGTTTTTCGATTTGATGAGTGTACTCCTCTATGGAATACTCGGTTAGAAAACTTCCAACAGCCATTGATAATCCTTCGACTAATAAAAGTATGACTCCCGTTAAAAGAATTGTTGATCTAGGAACATCGGCCACAGCAACACCCGATAACAGCCCCACGGTTGAAACCAAACTATCCTCAACTCCAAAAGTAAAATTTCTGAAATATGATACCGATGAAAATCTATTGAACATTTTGATTTATGCCCTCTTCACATCTCTGCTTCCAGACCCAGCCGTGAAAACATTTTGGCCAACCGTAATAGAATAGTAATGCCAACGGCGCACCCCAGTTAGCCCATCTTTCTATAAAATCCCAGATTGGCATCCCGACTAATGGCCTTAACAGGGCAGTCCAAAATCCCCAAATAACTGCCCATAAAAGTGCAATCCGAATCGGCTTAATCAAAACCAATACTGCCACCGCTAAATCTGCTAACCCGATAAAAAATAAGAGGTTCTTTGCCATTTCCGGATCATTAACTCCAAATTTGCCAAACCACCCTATCCAATCCTTTTTACCTTGCAGGGCAAAAACCCCATGACCAATGAACTCACCGGCAATAGAAATCCTCAAGACCCATTCAAATATTTTTGTATTCATCTTGTAATTATATATTTTAATTATTTTTTATACCAAATACTTATCCCGTTTGGTTCTTTTCCGACCTTAATTCGTTCTACTTCTTCGTCTTTTTCAACATCAATAACTGATACGTCCTTACTTAAAAGATTAGTCACATAAACAAATTTTCCATCATCGGATACGACCACGCCATGAGGCGCCTTTCCGGCTCGAATTTCTTTGACTATTTTTTTAACTTCCAAGTCAATCTTATAGACCCACTCACTTGAAGGTTGCTCGAAATAATAACCCTGATCGGCAAGATAAATGAAACGTGAATCTGGAGTTGAATACATTTGTATCGGCCCTTTGGCATTTTCTGGAAGTTTAATATAGCTTATCGATTTATCACTAACACCATAAACAGCCAGTTGCCTTGTGTCATAAAGAGAGGCCACCACATGCTCATTGTCCGGAGTCACACCAACCTGCACTGCCGCTCCGTCTAAAGAAACTTCGAAAAAATTGTCACTGAGAAGATCGATTATTCCCAAAGCTTTACTACCCAGCATCGCAATATAAGCATATCTGCCATCAGGCGAGATTCTTAATCCATGAGGCTGGCCCCCTTCTCTGGTTTCAATTTTTTTGATCGCTTCAAAAATTTTAACATTAATCTTATAAACTACTCCTTCGTTCTGAGCCGTAATGTAGGCATATTTGCTATCGGGAGTTAAAACTGCATGAGCCAAATGGATTCCTTGGGCAATCGGAACTCTTTTTACTATGCTGTCAGTATCCGGGTCAATAATTATAACTTGATCAAACTCTAGGCTTTCTGTTTCTTCCTCGCCATGAGCATATGCCTTCGGAAAATTAATTAGACCGTGATCGCTATGAGCGCCGCTATTAGCCGTAACCCATACTGTTTTATTATCAGGCGACACCTGAACATTGTGCGGAGTAAAACCAAGTAACCCCCCGTCATGTTCCATTGCAAGATTTATATTTTTTATAACTACCCGCTTGATCGGATCTATCACTGCCATCTTGCTTTCTCCCTCAACAGCAACATAGCTTTTGCTATCCAGCATTTCTTGGCCGCCCACACTAACATCCGTGTCATCATTCAAACTATTCTGTTGAACTGGCCCAACTCCAAACAAAAGAAAGACACCGCCGACAATTATCAAAACAGCGGCCAATGCCTGAAAAAACGGGTTTAATTCAAATTTCATACGATTATTATCATTTTATTACTTTTTTCATAAGTTCTAAAGCGATCATCCGGGCAGAACGGGACACCCGCTTCGGCTCGTCGTAAAGGGTATTGTCCCAATCGATCACAAGTCCAATATTTTCTCCCCGTAAAGAATGTTCTTGCCGTCTTTTTGAAATATATCTGCGACAAGCCGTAAGATTTCCTTCTTCATCTGCGTCTTTTTTAATCCTAAAATCATGGACCTGCGGACCCCCAACCTCCTCGGAAACACCGGTAATCAGGGTGATATTTTCTTCCGCATCATCAACAACATAAACACGTTTAACTCCCATCTCTTTAAATTTAATAACGGCATCCCTAAGCGCTTCCCGCTTATTTTTTGCGCTTATACTTAAAGAAACACTCTCGGAGGCATTTCTCTCATTATCGCCGGTTTTCGGCAATTCTCGGTCAAGTTCCGACAGAATATTACTCCCCTCTATTTTTCGTTTCTGCATATTATATGCCGGATAATATATTTTCCTCTCATCATCCGAATAAGCACCTTCATCGCCGAGAGTCCAGATAACAACACGCTCGCCCGACCGAATCGCATCAGCAAGAATGCTGACAGCATCAGGCTTCAGATCTTCTGGACTTGGCGATTTAAGAATACTCTCCAAAACAATTTTCTTTATTTCTGCCTCATTTCCGCCACATCGGCGGTGTATCTCTGACGCGATCAGCTCAACGCTTCTGGCAATCACATGTTGCCCCAATTCATCGATCGACTTCCAGTAATTTTCAAAAACTATCCGTTCTATCTCGGTCTGCTTCTCTTCAAATCGTTTCAATTCGTCCGGATTTAATTCAGTTTTCTTTTCCAGCCCGGTTTTGAGCATTTCGATAAATATCATGATTCGAATTAAATTGAACGATCTAACCAATTTATGTTTTTTTCAATCCTTTTTAATAATACCTCACACAAAAAATGGTTGCAATTTTATGCGGGGCAAGTCGTATTAGATTTTCAATTTTGATTCTATTCTTTTAAGCAATACTGCATTAGTGGCAACTATAATAGACGATGCTGACATTAATAAGGCCGAAATTTCTGGTCTTAATGACCAGCCAAAAGAATTGTAGAAAACACCAGCAGCCACTGGTATAGCCAATATATTATATATTGCCGCCCAGAAAAGATTCTGTTTCATTTTAACTACAGTGGCTTTTGATAATCGAATTG